>JBAXIC010000010.1:0-31522 GCA_037138575.1 Actinomycetes bacterium | reverse complement strand
ACTGCTGCCATTGATTCGTGGTGTGAAAAAGATATGGCCCGCGCATACATAGCTGCCGCGCAATCTGGTGATTTAACTATCCCATTCAATCTATCTTTTCTTGCTACTCCCAGTGCTTGGTTTGGCGATATCGATGAATTCAATGAACTACGAGAACAATGTCTTGAACTCGATAATGCCATGTTGTTGCAAGGTAACAGTATTAAGTTTTTACTAGATGGTGCTTTATCGGCAGGTACCGCTCATCTAACGCAACCCTATTTAGATGACCCATCGTCGTGCGGAATAGCAATTTGGAGCGATGAAGAACTGCTCAACGCTTTGGTTGCATATGATGCTTTGGGCTATCAAGTTCATCTCCATGCAATCGGTGATGCCGCAGTTAAGCAGGCATTAGATGCGATCGAAGCCATGCAACAAATCAATCCCGATTGGGATCGCCGTCCAGTAATTGTTCATGCCCAGTTAATTCGCGATGAAGATCTTCCCCGATTTGCGCAGTTAGGTGTGATCGCCAATATCCAACCGTTGTGGTGCTACCTGGATCCAATGAACAAGGAGCTCATAGCCCCTCGAATCGGGCAAGAGCGAAATAACCTGCAATACCGCCTTCGTTCATTGATTAAGGCTGGCGCAATGATTGCCTTTGGAAGTGATTGGCCAGTTACAAGTCATGTCCCAATGCAGGCTCTCAATGTGCCGGTCACACGGACAAATCCCGCCGCTGGTAGCAATGATGCTTGGAACATAGAAGAGGCAATTACAAAAGAGGAATCACTCACCTTTTACACCAAAAACGCCGCCTACCAAATGTTCCGTGAAAACGAGCGAGGCGTTTTAGAAGCTGGAAAAACCGCTGATTTTATAGTTCTTCGCGATGATGAAATTGAAGCGATTTATGTGGCTGGATTACATCTCTAAAGAGTCTGAATAAAACAAAGCGCGCAAGTATTTATTTGCCGCATTTACTCGATGATTAGTTGATACCGATGCCGGGGTTACTTCAAGTAGTTTTGAAGCAGCAGAGATGGTTCGCTCTACAGCTTTTTCAGTAACTTTGCACTCATGGGCGATTTCAGAGTTACTTCCACCCAAAGCCATCAGACGCATTACACGATGTTGGTGCGGAGAAAGTAAACCTGCAAAATTTGTTTCATCAATTGCTGCTTCAAGAAAAGAAGGGCGTATTTGAGGAAGTCCGTTATATGCACGGAGAATTTCAGATAAGACAACAGAAGGATTTCGTGAAGGCTCGTTGAGCCAATATGCCCGATCCCAAAGGGCCGAAAGCATTCCCTCGCGTGCAAAAATAGGATTTGCTTTGCCAGCCATAAATATAATTACTTGCTTGGGTAACGACTTGCGAATTTCTAATGCGATTTGAAGTGCATCTACACGTCGCATTGAATCCAAATCCAAAATAGCGACCTGTGGTTTTAAAGAATTGATTTTTTCTACTGCAACCTCTGAATCAAAGACTTTTACCTCAAGGGTTTCATTGGATTCTTCCTCAAAACCTCTGGCAATGAATAAGCCCATACCCGGGTGAAAAGAGTTTTCGATTATTGCAATTCGCTCTAATGTCAGTGGTGCTTTTTCTTCTGTCGCTACCATCGTCATCAGCTCAGATTCTTTGATTGAGAAAAAGCTAGGAAGTTTTCCCAATGCTTAAACCATACTCACATTCCAATTTAAAATGGGGGAAACCCCCAAAAACCTTGGAATAAAAGGAAGCTCGGGGGTTTTCCCCAATTTAATCACTACCCAATTGGGTAAGCCGATGCTATCGAGTTGAGTTACTGTGACATGTGAGCATTCGAATAGCAGTTATAGATGACAACAAATTCCAATCCATATTAACTGCATCGGCTTTGGTAAGCATTGGATTTGAAGTAATTGATTTAGTAAATGACTTCTCACTTGCTTTGCAATCTATTGAGGAACACAAACCACGAGTGCTTATTTTATCTTTAGATTCTCATGCCGATCATGCTCTAGTCATTGCCGAAAAAGCTCGAATACTAAATCCAAAAATCGGATTAATTTTTTTAACTACCACCCCCGACATGCGCTTAGTTGGTATCTCTGAAAAGGAACTCCCTTATGGCCTTCAAGTGATTCTCAAAAGTTCAGTGACAGATTTGCATGTGCTTGTCGATGGAGTTACTAGATCTTTAGATGACATGAAAAACCGAAACAAAGTGCGTTGGGTTAGCGGTGCGGCCTTTACCGATGAGTCAAAATTTTCTTCGGTCCTGCACTCACTTACTGCAGTACAAATTGAGACTTTACGCCTTGTTGCATTAGGTAGCAGCAACGCTGAAATTGCAAGAATTCGTTTAGTTACTGAAAAGGCTGTTGAACACACTATTACACGTATTTTGCAGGCTTTATCAATCACAAATAATCCGCGCCACAACGCACGAGTTTTACTTTCACGCGAGTATTACCGTTGGGTGAGCGTTTCCGATCAGCTTTAAAGCCTAATTACCTAATACTCCATTTGTGCGCTTCAAAGCCGTTTCAATTAAAGCTGTGATTAAAGCTCTATATTCAACACCGCTGGCGGCCCATAGTTTTGGATACATCGAAGTCCCGGTAAAACCAGGCATCGTGTTGATTTCATTAATTACGATTTCACCGCTATCGGTGTAGAAGAAATCGCAGCGGGCTAAGCCACTACAGCCAAGAGCTTTGAAAGCCTGAATAGCCTTTGCGCGAATTTCTTCAGCGGCTTCTTGTGGAATGTCTGCGGGGATTCTTACTGTGGTAGCCCCATCCAAATACTTTGCTTCAAAATCATAGAATTCGAATTTGCTATCGATAACGATTTCGCCAACGACTGAAGCACTTACAACGCCATCTGATTCCAGCACCGCGCACTCAATTTCACGACCGCTGACTGCTTGTTCGATCATCACTTTATGATCGTAAAGAAATGCATCTTTAAGAGCTGCATTTAACCCATCAACGGATTTAACTTTATGAGTGCCGCGACTTGATCCGCCACGAGCAGGCTTAACAAAAACTGGATATGCAAGATCATCGATTGAAATCTGCTTATCTCGGCTTGTGACTACGATTCCATCGGCAACTTCGATTCCAGCTGCGGCAAATATAGGTTTAGCAAAAGATTTATCCATTGCAACTGCGCTAGCAAGAACTCCGCTTCCGACATATGCAAGGTTTGCAATTTCGAGCATTCCTTGGATCGTGCCATCTTCGCCGTACGGACCATGAAGAACTGGAAAGACAACATCAATAACTAGCGCCTTTCCATTGACGCTAAAGCCATGAATATCAGCTACAACTGCGGGTGCGTTTTCTGCAACCACCGGAAGCTTTCCCTCGTTAATCTCTAGCGGATAATCATTTGGTAGCAAAACCCAGTTACCGGCCTTGGTGATTCCAATTAATACCGCATTAAATTTCTCTGTATCCAAACCTTTTAAGACTCCCCCAGCAGAGATGCAGGAAATCTCGTGTTCGCTGCTTATGCCACCGCAGATGATGGCAACGTTTATTGTGCTCATCGAATAAAGTTTTCTGCCCGTGTTGTAATTTCCATAAGTCGATCCAAAGCCTGCGCGGGTGAAATTGTGCCCGCAACTACATCGGCAACGGCTTCAATGACTGGCACTTCAACTCCTACTCGGTGAGCGATTTCTAGAACTGCATTGGAAGAGGCTACGCCCTCAACGGTCTTTGCTACTTCCTTACGCGCAGATTCCATAGATCCCGTGCGCCCCAATACTTCACCGAAAGTGCGATTGCGCGAAAGTGGCGAACCACAACTTGCTACAAGATCACCCATACCGGCCAAACCTGCAGCACTTAAGGGATCGGCTCCGTGGGCTGCGCACAAACGCGCGACTTCATTTAATCCACGCGTGATGAGCATGGCCTGCGTATTTTCCCCAAAGCCCATTCCAATAGAGATTCCAACGGCCAGTGCGATGACAGATTTAATGGCACCTGCGTATTCACAACCTAAAACATCTGTAGATGTGTAGACGCGGTAATACGGAGTAGCAAAGAGTTGTTGAACTTTATCGGCCAACATCATGGTCGGGGCGGCAGCAACGGCTCCTGCTGGTTGGCGCAGAATTAGCTCAGTTGCAAGATTTGGGCCAGTAATCAATGCCACGTTTTGCGTATCCATCTCTTCATGAATGATTTCGGTCATTCGCGACAGCGAACTGACTTCAATGCCCTTAAGTGTGCTGACATAGGTTGCAAGCGGATTTACAAGTGGTTTCCAGGCTTTGAGGTTTTCGCGAAGTGCTTGTGCAGGAATAGCCAAGACATAGATGTTGGAATAAGCAAAGGCTTCTTGCAAATCACTTGTTGCAGTTAAGCCAAGTGGCAAAATATTCTCATCTAAATATTTACGGTTGCTATGAGTGCTATTAATTTCATCAACAATTTCTTGGTTGCGGCCCCACATTAAAACGTGATTGCCAGCATCTGATAAAACTTGGGCCATTGTGCTGCCCCATGAGCCAGTACCTAAAACGGTTACTTTGCTCATCGCTTCTTTTTAAAGTTTCCAGTACGTGGAAGATTTGAATTATGCGGATCAAAGACTTCGACGGGGCGTTTTTCGCCACGAAGCTCTTCGAGCAGATCAGTTATAGCCCTCATAACAAACGCTGTGGCTTCAACCAATGCCGCTGCATCATTCTCCTTGCCGTACCACGGCGATAAATCCAAAGGCGCACCGGCCAGGATTTTAATTGGTGTGCGAGGGAAAACTTTGAGCTTCTTTTCATAGGTCGGCATAACAATCTGTGAGCCCCACTGGGCGATTGGAATAACCGGCGACTTAGTCATGATCGCAAGGCGTGCAAGGCCGGTCTTTGCAACCATCGGCCAGCCATTGGGATCACGAGTTAAAGTACCTTCGGGATATACACCTAAACAGTGACCTGCTTCAAGAAGTTTGAGTGCATGCTCTAATGCCTTTGCCGCATCTTTGCCTTCGCGGGCTACCGGAACTTGACCTGCGGCAAGTAAAATCTTTCCAATCACTGGAACTTTAAAGACGCCCTCTTTGCCGATGTAGCGCGGAGCCCGGCCGCTTCGGAAGATAAAGTGAGTAAAAAATAAAACATCTAAATAAGAAATGTGGTTGCTTGCAACAATTACTCGCCCCGTTTGCGGGATATTTTCTGCCCCGCGCCAGTTTTTCTTTCCTACAAGATTGAGGATTGGAATAACAATCTTGGTACAGATTTTAAAAGTTAGATTGGTACCAAGTGGCTTTCCAGTTGGCGGTGCATATGAAACCTTGTAATCCGCCATTGGGTAATACTAGCGATTTGCCCCAAAATAGGGCATAAGAAAACGGGGCCGGCGTGAGCCGACCCCGTTAAAGAAAAAGAAACGAGAGTTACTTCTTCTTTGCAACCTTCTTAACAGCCTTCTTGACTGCTGGCTTTGCCTTCTTTGCTACTGCTTTCTTAGCAACTGGCTTTGCCTTCTTTGCTACAACCTTCTTAGCTGGAGCCTTCTTTGCAGCCTTCTTGGCTACAACTGGCTTTGCCTTTACAACTGGCTTTGGTTCTGGCTTTGGAGCAGGTCCAAGCTTGCGCTCACCTGAGATGACATCCTTCAAACCCTTTGCAGGTAGGAAGCGAGCCTTCTTTGAAGCCTTGATCTTGATTGTTTCGCCTGTAAATGGGTTACGTCCCATGCGTGCCTTGCGATCAACCTTCTTGAACTTACCGAAATCGTTGATCATTACATCTTCGCCCTTATGAAGGTTACGAACGATTGTGTCAAAAACGATATCTACAGCGTGAGCTGCTTCCTTCTTGCTGTCGTTGAAATGTGGTGCCAACGCCGCAATGAATTGGGCCTTATTCATTGAAATCCCCTTATTACGCGTAAATGTTAAGCAATCGCTTAACGTGTTCATAAACTTACGCGTAAATATTGATGAATACGCCATTCGTGCAGGTGTGTCGCGAAAAATAATTATCTGTTAAATCACGAAAAAACAGTGTTTTTACGCGTAGAAAACCCTCTATTTAGCGTTGAGAGTTTGACTCTTACACGCTCACCCTTAAGTAAAACTCATTGATTTACGCTTGTTTTTACCCTTTATCCGCGAATTGGAAGCGTTGCAGGCTTAAGCGTTGTTCGTGATTTTTCAAAAGAGTCAATGGAATCAGCGTTTTTAAATGTTAATCCGATGTCATCTAGGCCTTCCATCAAACGCCAGCGGGTGTAATCATCGATAGCAAAGGGCAAAACCACGTTGTTGTAGCTAACCGTTCGAGTTTCAAGATCAACAGTTACCGATGTTGTCGGATCACCTTCGATTGCACTCCACAACGCTTCAACATCATTCTGGTCAATTATCACGGTGAGCAGACCGCCTTTTAGAGAATTACCGCGGAAGATATCGGCAAAGCGCGAAGAGATCACAGCTTTAAATCCATAGTTTTGCAGCGCCCAGACCGCATGTTCGCGCGAAGAGCCTGTTCCAAAATCAACACCGGCAACAAGAATAGTCGCTGCCTTAAACTCTGGTTTATTTAATACAAACTCTGGATCACTGCGCCATGCAGAAAACAAACCATCTTCAAAACCGCTACGTGTTACGCGCTTTAAGTAAACAGCAGGGATGATCTGGTCGGTGTCAACATTGCTGCGACGTAATGGAACTGCGCTACCTGTGTGCTTAATAAATTTTTCCATTTTTCCTTATGCTCCTTACAGATCGGCAGGTGATGAAAGGGTTCCACGTAGCGCAGTTGCGGCAGCAACTAGTGGACTTACCAAGTGAGTACGACCGCCTTTACCTTGGCGGCCTTCAAAGTTTCGGTTAGAAGTAGATGCAGATCGCTCTCCCACAGCCAACTGATCAGGGTTCATACCAAGACACATCGAACATCCTGCATTTCGCCATTCAGCTCCTGCATCGATAAATACTTTATCCAAGCCTTCGGCTTCTGCTTCTAATCGAACTCGCGCAGAGCCTGGCACAACCAACATACGAAGTGTTGAAGCAATCTTCTTGTCCTTTACAACATCTGCGGCTGCTCGCAAATCTTCGATGCGACCATTGGTGCAAGAGCCCAAGAAAACAGTGTCAATGGCTATCTTTTTAAGCGGCGTACCGGCTTCTAGGCCCATGTAAACAAGTGCGCGTTCAGCTGCGCCACGTGCCTCTGGATCGGCAATATCGGCAGGATTGGGAACATTTGAATTTAAAGAAGCGCCCTGTGCTGGATTAGTTCCCCATGTAACAAATGGTTCTAATTCATCGGCGTTGAGATTAACCTCAACATCGTATTGCGCATCGCTATCTGTAAATAAAGTGCTCCAGTATGCAACGGCGGCATCAAAATCTTCAGGAGCATGTGGCTTGCCCTTGATGTAATCAAAAGTTGTTTGATCTGGTGCAATTAATCCTGCGCGCGCACCGGCTTCAATGGACATGTTGCACACTGTCATTCGAGATTCCATTGAAAGTGCACGTATAGCTGAGCCACGATATTCAATAACGTAGCCCTGGCCTCCGCCAGTTCCAATCTTTGCAATGATTGCCAAGATAATATCTTTAGAAGTAACGCCGGGTTTCAATGATCCTTCAACGTTAATTGCCATCGTCTTTGGACGGGCAAGTGGCAGTGTCTGAGTTGCCAATACATGTTCTACCTCTGATGTTCCAATACCAAAAGCAAGGGCGCCAAATGCACCGTGGGTAGATGTATGTGAATCTCCGCAGACAATTGTCATTCCGGGTTGAGTCAAACCAAGTTGTGGTCCAACAACGTGAACAACGCCCTGGTCTTTATCTCCGAGTGAGTGAATGCGTACTCCGAATTCGGCGCAGTTAGCGCGCAAGGTGTCTACTTGCAGTTTAGAAACGGGATCTGCGATGGGTTGATCAATGTTTTGTGTAGGAACGTTGTGATCTTCAGTTGCAATCGTAAGTTCTGGGCGGCGTACCTTGCGTCCTGCAAGACGCAAGCCATCAAAGGCTTGTGGGCTAGTAACTTCATGAATTAAATGAAGATCGATATACAAAAGATCTGGCTCACCATCAGCGGCGCGAACAATATGTTCTGCCCAAATCTTCTCAGCTAACGTTTTACCCATCGTTTCCTACTCCTTACGTAATTACAGCGAATTACTTGCGTATCACATAGTGGGATGTTAATATCACTCTATGAACAGCAAGAATAGCGGAGTTGGCGTATTAGATAAAGCGGCAGCGATCTTAAACACGTTAGAAGCTGGCCCGCATTCATTAGCCGAACTCGTTGCCACAACAGGCATCGCTCGCCCGACAGCCCACCGCCTAGCTGTTGCCCTTGAATTCCACCGCTACGTTGCCCGTGACTTATCTGGCCGATTTGTATTAGGCCCACGTTCTGCTGAATTAGGCGCAGCTGCCGGAGAAGATCGATTACTTGCTGCCGCTGCTCCAGCTTTGGCCGCCCTACGCGATGCAACTGGAGAAAGTGCACAGTTATACAAGCGACAAGGTGATCAACGCATCTGTGTGGCTGTTGCCGAACGCTTATCCGGTCTTCGTGACTCTGTTCCTGTGGGCGCAGCTCTGACAATGCAGGCAGGTTCTGCAGCGCAGATTTTATTAGCTTGGGAAGATAGCGAAAAGATTCATCGCGGCGTTACAAATGCACGTTTTACTGCCGCTCAACTTGCAGCCGATCGCCGCCGTGGATGGGCGCAATCAGTTGGAGAACGTGAAGCTGGTGTTACATCGGTTTCGGCGCCAGTTAGAGGACCTAATGGAAAAGTTATTGCTGCAGTAAGTATTAGCGGACCAATCGAACGTTTAGGTCGCCAACCCGGCCGCATTCATGCAGCAGCTGTTGTTGCTACTGCTGCTCGGCTGAGTGAATATCTAGCTCGCGAATAACACGGCCGATAACGCCAAATCCAAAACCTTTTCGCTGTAATAAAGATTGAATTCGGCGGATCTGAACCTCTGGTTCTAACCGCGACATCGTTGAATACTTTTTCATCGCAAGAGAAAACGCAGTGCGATACTCAGCTTCGTCATCGATCTCATCTAGCGCTTCATCGATAGAGTTTTGATCTACTCCCCTACTCCGAAGTTCGCCCGCGATAATGCGCTTTGATAATTTCTTTGCATTGTGACGGGATTGGGTCCAAGCTTTTGCAAACTCAGCATCGTTGATTAAACCGTTTTGCGTTAACTTATAGATTGTTGCATTGGCAACTTCATCTTCAACGCCACGTTTTTTTAAGTGAGCCAAGAGCTCACCCTTACTCTTGGCCCGCGCAACCAAAGCATTTTGTGCAATGGTGTACGCGATTGAGTAAGGGTCAGCCTCTTGGTCAACCTTTGAAAATTGCAGGCTAATTAGAAATCAACCTCTGCTGTGGCTTCATCGATAGCTGCAATCAGATCTGCATCTACCTCGATTGGCACAAAGTGAGCGCGAATCTTGGTTTCTATCTCGTTAGCAAGATCTGGATTATCGAGAAGGAATGTACGTGCATTTTCCTTACCCTGACCTAGTTGATCGGCCTCATATGTATACCAGGCACCAGATTTCTTAACGATTCCAACTTCAACACCCATATCAATGAGTGAGCCTTCACGTGAGATACCTGTTCCGTAAATAATGTCGAACTCGGCCTGCTTAAATGGTGGAGCCATCTTGTTTTTAACAACCTTAACGCGAGTACGGTTACCAACCGCATCTTGTCCATCTTTTAAAGTTTCGATTCGGCGAATATCTAAGCGAACTGATGCATAAAACTTCAGGGCTTTACCGCCAGTTGTTGTTTCAGGTGAGCCGAAGAAGACTCCAATCTTTTCGCGCAGCTGATTAATAAAGATTGCAGTTGTCTTTGATTGGTGGAGTGCACCAGTAATTTTACGAAGTGCTTGTGACATCAGACGTGCCTGAAGACCCATATGTGAATCTCCCATCTCGCCTTCGATTTCAGCGCGTGGAACAAGAGCTGCAACTGAGTCAACGACAACTAGATCAAGTGCGCCTGAACGAATAAGCATGTCCATAATTTCCAGTGCTTGTTCGCCTGTATCTGGCTGTGAAACAAGTAGCGCATCGATATCTACGCCAAGCTTTTTTGCATATTCAGCATCAAATGCATGCTCGGCATCGATGAAGGCACAGATACCACCAGCGGCCTGAGCGTTAGCGATTGCATGCAAAGTAAGAGTTGTCTTACCGGAAGATTCTGGTCCGTAAATCTCTACGATACGACCGCGCGGCAATCCACCGATTCCAAGTGCGATATCAAGTGCGATTGAACCTGTTGGAATAACTTCAATAATCTGGTTTTGGCGATCCGACATCTTCATGACTGAGCCTTTACCAAACTGGCGTTCGATCTGGGCTAGGGCTGTGTCGAGAGCCTTTTGGCGCTCTGTGTTGGCTTTTTCGGCTGCAGCATCAGTTGCTTTATTACTTTTTTCAGTAGCCACGTAACTTTCCTTTCGATAGAACGCACCTGCTCATTAGCAGTTCGTTTGGGTCTGGCCCAGAAGGTACGGAGACCCAACGACGGACCACGCGCATCCCCACATAGGTTGTGGGCAGTTGCTGTGGGCGGAGGTTGGAACCGCTCTGGTTGTACGGGTATAGGTTAACCGAACATCTGTTCGAAAGGTAGCAGGGGCCACTGACAAATTAGGCGTGTCGCGGCGGAAGGCAGGTTAAAGATCGAGCTTAAGGTCGCGAAACTCTTTCTTGGGTGGTCCTGACTCTTCTAGTTCGAATAGGACCGAAACCGTGGTTTCACCGAAAGCTTCGTTGCGAGAAATATCCCAACGCCCTTGGCTAACTTCGTCGAAGAATCGAAGGCCGAAGCCTTTCTTTGTAGTGTCAAAGTAAGCGCCATTATCGATAGCTTTGATTCTCAATTCAATTGGCATGCGTCGTGTTAATTCGATTCGAATCTTTGTGGCGGCACCATGACGAGATGCGTTAGTAATCATCTCATCAATGATGTCTGCAATCACTTGAATTTCGAGCCCAGTCTGTGCGGCGATTTCCGGTGGGATTTGCATGGCGATTTCAATGATTCCCGTCCACTGCTTTATCCGATTATCTAACTCTTCACTTAGAGAAATTGAATTAAAGCTATCAATTTGGTCGGCATTTTCAAGGATTGCCTCAATCTGTTCGAAAGCTTTTTGTACTTCGGCTACATCGCCTACTCGTTGAGCATTTTCTAAAGTAAATGTTGCGGCAAGAATTTGTGACTGAACTCGTCCATGCAAATGGCGCGCCCAGTTTCGAGAGATTAGAATAATCTCCTTGTTAATTGGGTTGATTGAAATCTTAGTATTGACCACATTATCTCTGCGTAATCTCAAAATGTCTTCGCTGCGTAATAATCCAGCCTGCATAAAATAGCCAACTATTGACACTAGGAGCGCTGCAACTAAGAAGACACCTATATGGGTTCGATTCTCATCCCAATGCGGAATTAGATTCCAATGTCCATTTATCAATGTGAAAATGTAATATGGAATTCCACTCGATAAGAGCATCGTTAGAACGACTGAAAAAATATTTTGAATCCTAAAGTATCTATAGAGGAATAAACTCGGCCACTGAGCCAAAAAGATTGCCAAATAAATAATAATTGCAACTACTGGTGTCTGAATCCATGAAATTTGTCGCACTAATGGACCTAAAATTAAGAGCGAGCAAGCAGTTGCAAACGAACCAGGGTGAAGTGGGGCAAATCTAAAACTATCCAAGAATATTCTTAACGCACTGAAATTTTGGGTACTAAAGAATTTATAACTCTGCTCAGCTTGAGATTCTTCGTAGGTTGCTTCTATTTGGTGAGAAAGATCTCTGATGGTTGTGTCACTTATAAGTCGAATTTCCTCTGAAATTGATGGATCCATGAGATTGGTTCCTGCACTTATGTTTCTGATTAGATATAACGCTGCCTTTGAGCTTGCTGCGACTTTATTTGTCAAGGCATCTGAAACCTCCTTGAAATCACCAACAATCTTCAGCTGTATCTGCTGAATTGCAAACAAAGAATTAGCTGCCGACTGCGCCTTCTTAGACTCCCTATGGTATTTCCCAATATTGGAAGTAAGAATCGAGAGGACAAATAGAGACATCACTGAAGATGGCACTGGAGAGACAATGCGAGCAAAGTGTGTGCCTGTTTCAAATATATCCAGAATTGGGCTTAACTCGTGCTGCACTAAGCCGTTAAGAAGACCACCGAAGACTGCAATTAAGAATAGTTGGCTCGCTTTAAGCACTTTTCGATCAAAGCGGGTCAAAATTGACTTTACTAGTAATAGGTAAAGATAGAAGACAATGAATCCAGCACCTTTTATGAGAATCCATTTTATCCATAAAGATTTATCATCGTAGATGTGAAGCCCCAACTGAAGAATCTCGTTTGTAACGCTAGCAGTTTTATAAATTTGAATCTCCATAAATACGGCTGGAATGAGCAGAAATCCAATAATTGCCCAGAAATATTCAAGCGATAAATACCATCGTGCAACTCTTACTGAAGGTAATGCGGTTAAATCCAATTTACGCAATTTATGAAACCTTAGGAATCTTGCCTGATAGCTCGAAGTAATACCGCGTTAACAAAACACGCTGATTTGCATCTGCGTTGTCCTTAACTTTTAAAACTTTCGCTAAACGAGCGATAGCGTTTTCAGTTGATTTGACAGTAATACCTCGGATCTTGGCAATTTCGGCATTTGATAAACCAGATGCAACTAACTGCAAGATTTCAATTTGAATTTCCGTTAATTTAATTCGAGAGTTTGCTTCTGCATTATTTTCGCTGTTATTTGAAAAGAGTGAAATCAATGCATCGAGTAACATCCTGCTTCGATTTACATCACCCTTTTTGAGATAAATAGAGTTCGCCGGCAGCCCTCTTACGCCGGCATTTTTTAGACGCGGATCAGCCAGAGTAGAAAGGAAAATAACGCCAAGTTTTGGATTTGCACTTCGAAGTGCATGCGCAATATCAATTCCGTGAGGACCGGTGCCTAAATCAATGTCACAGAAAATGGCATCTGGTTTAAATTCTTGACCAGCTTTGAGTGCACTAAAAGCATCAGAGGCACTTGCTACAAACTTAATTCCAAGGTGGCGAAGAGTTTCGACAAGGGTGACGCGGATCATGGCCTCATCCTCGATAATTAAAACGCGCAAAGCGGCAACGTCGGCATTATTTTTGACTACAGCCATCGAGAATTTACCCCCTCAAACTCGTGTGAGATGGGTGGTCACCCCTCCCTCTCATCTATAAGGGTAGGGGGTAGCACCGAAAATTGACATACGCCTGAGTATTTTGTACGAGGGGTTAATCCCCCAACAAGAGATTTTGGAGGGGCAATCCCGGCACACATGGGTTTGGCTTCGAACCCCAAACCCACCTTTTGAAGCGTTTCAGGAGATTAATCGAAGGATTACAAAAATTTTTTAAAAATTTAATTCACGCAGGAAAAATTCTTAAGTGCCAACCCCTCACGCTCTGAAATTTAAGTAGGTTGATAAAGATCATTTGAGTAATTTTCTCTTCTCGCGATATTAAAAAAATAATTTCGCTACTAACAGATATTTAAAAACAACTGTGCTAGGAGAAAATTATGATGGCAAGAAGTTCTGCAGCTGAAGCATTACGCGATGCTGTAGAAGCACAAGAGCTTTTAACCGTTGTTGAATCATTTGAAGAGTCAAATGCTGAAGCAGCACATAGTGCATTGCCGTTTGAAAAAGCAAAAGAGTTAGAATGTTTAGGATTGAGATGGAAAGGCAATGTTCTCATTGTCGGCGCACCAGAAGAGCGTTGGTTTGAGGTTGAAGATTTCGCAGATTCAATCGGGCAAAAAATTGAATTAGTCGCAACAACACATGCCGAAATAAAAGAAGCGCTATCACTCACAGCAACACTTCAAAAAGTTGAAAAAACGAGTATCGATGTTTCTCGAATTGAAGTTGGCGAAGCCCCAATATCAAACTTGATTCAGCAGATTATTGAGCGTTCAGTGTTGGAGCGCGCAAGTGATCTTCACTTTGAAACTTATGCCGATCATGTTGTTGTAAGGGCTCGCGTTGATGGTCGCTTACGCGATTTAGTAAAGCTCCCGGCACGCCTTGCTCCAGCAATTAGCAGCCGTATCAAGGTCTTGGCACAGATGAACATTGTCGAACGTCGCCGCCCTCAAGATGGTCAGTTCTCTACGACTGTTGGTGAGCGCCAAGTTGATATACGTGCTTCTTCTGTAGCAACAGTTCACGGTGAAAAAATAGTTTTGCGTTTGCATGATGCACATAAGCCAAGTGTTGATTTGGGTTCATTGGGAATGGGCGAGGATCAGCTGGTCACTTTTGGCAATCTTATTAATGCTAGCAATGGTCTTATATTGGTGGCTGGTCCAACCGGTAGTGGTAAAACAACTACATTGCACAGTGCCCTACAAGCAGTTGCAACATCTGAAAAGAATGTGATCACCATTGAAGATCCAGTTGAATATGTCGTTCCTGGCATTAATCAGATCCCTGTCCTTGATGGCGCGAACTCAGGCTTTGCTGTTCAACTTCGTGCAGTTCTTCGACAAGATCCAGACATCATCTTGGTTGGCGAAACTCGCGACGCTGAAACTGCTCGAATCTCAGTACAGGCGGCTTTGACTGGCCACTTAGTTTTCACTTCGATTCACGCAACTGACTCTGTTGGTGCCTTGTATCGCTTGCTTCAGATGGAAATTGAAAGTCACTTGATTGCTTCTGCCATTCGTGGCGTTGTATCGCAGCGCTTGATTCGCAAAAACTGTCGTTTCTGCTCTGAAAAATATAAGGCTGATGCACATGAACTTACCACTCTTGAACTCTATGGATTTAAGACCAAGACATTAGTGAGAGGTCTTGGATGCACAATGTGCGGCGGCTCTGGATATCGCGATCGCATTGCTGCTTACCAGATGCTTAACATCACAGAAGAGTTAGCTGAATTAGTTGTCAAGCATCCAGAACCAAATGAATTTCGTCGTATGGCTTTAGCTAGCGGCATGACAACTATGGATTACGAAGGAGTTCGTCTTGCCGTTGAGGGAATTACTACTCTTGATGAAGCCCTTACTTTGATGGGAAACTCCAATGACTAGTCTTCTTACACGCGGATCAAATAAATCAAAGGGCAAAACAACGACACCTTTGAGCGAGCAAGTAAAAACATTTAAGTACACAGGAGTTGGCCTTGATGGTAAGAAAACTTCTGGCACAGTTCAATCAACTACTCGAGGAAAAGTTCAGTACCAGCTAGAAGAAACTGGACTAACTAAGCTTTCGATTATTGTTAAAAAGCCAATTTGGCAGATGGAGTTCGGTAAGTCGGTAACGGGTGAAGTTTTGCTTCAAATTACTCGTCAGCTTTCATCTTTTGCTCAAGCAGGTATTCCAGCTGCTCGCGGCTTAGCTATCTTGGCTAGCACCACTGAGCACAAAGTAATGCGCAGAGTTTTAGAAGAGCTTGTTGTTGAAATTGAGGGCGGGGCAACACTGAGTGAGTCTGTGGGTCACTATCCACATGTTTTCCCTAGTTACTACGGAACCATCCTTAACGCTGCCGAGCGCAGCGGTGACCTACCTGGTGCACTTGAAACTCTGAACGCTTATTTAGAGCGTGATTTGCGGTCAAAGCGCGCGGTTAAGTCAGCGATGACATACCCAATCGTTCTTATTCTTTTAACTATCTTGGCGGTCAGCGTTCTCTCTCTTGTAGTTCTGCCAAAGTTTGAAGTCTTCTTTGCATCTTTAGATGTTCAGCTTCCTCTACCAACTCGCATGTTGCTTAACACCACCGGATTTCTTGGAAACTACTGGTGGGCGTTGCTTGCAGGCGCAATTATTCTTGGCGCAGCCTTTTTTGCAGCCTTCAAGAGTGTAAAAGGACGCTTGCGGATTGATGCAGTCATGTTGAAGCTGCCACTATTTGGAAGTTTGATTCAGCTCATTGCACTTGAGCGCTTCTGCCGCGTTTTATCTACTCTCGTGCGCACAAGCGTGCCTTTGCCAGATGCGCTTACTCTTGCAGGCCGTGCGACTAATAACTCTGTTTTCGAGCGTGGAATCAACAATGCGTACAACGGCGTACTCAATGGCGAAGGCCTTGCTACTCCCCTAGAGCGCGAAAAAATCTTCCCAATCGCAGCGATTCAAATCCTGCGCGTCGGTGAAGAGTCAGGTCGATTAGAAGATCAGATGGCTCAAGCTGCGGCTTATTACGCCGATGAACTCGATCACCGCATGAAGAATTTAACCGCACTCATCGAGCCAATCACATTGTTGTTCTTAGGTGGCGGCGTTGGATTCGTTGCAGTTGCACTTGTTTCTGCGATGTATGGAATCTACAGCGGGGTACAGGCCTAGCCATGAAGAAATTTATGTCTTACTTGCGCGCCCCAAATAGTGAAGCTGGTAACTCACTTATTGAGGTTGTCGTTGCTTCCATGATCATGGCAATTATCGGGCTTGCTCTAGTTACTGTGACAGTCGGAGCAAAGCCACTTGCTGAACGCTTTAACGGTAAAAGCATTGCGCTATCAAGTCTGACCTTTGCGGCAAAGCAGATTCAGCTGCAGCCAATTCAAGATATAAATTGCACTGGCTCTGTTTCCGATAAAATACAGCCTTACTACTTTGGTAGCAATTCAACTAAGGGTGGCAAAGGTTTTGTAGTTTCGATTGTTAGGGATTTTTCCCCTCCACTTACTTCTGGAATTAACTACGTATATACCGCTACGCCATCAACTTTGCCGGCTGGGTTATCTCTTAACTCTGCTACCGGTGAAATCACGGGCACCCCAACAACAGAAAGCTCAACAAAGTTCACGATAGTTGCTACCAACGGATCAAATGTATCAAAGCAGATAATTAATATCTCCGTGGTTACAGTTGTTGTCAAAATTGATGTTGCTTCAGCATTGACCACTACTGATTTCCAGAGTTGTGCAACTAATTCTGCAGGAGTCTCTACTTCAACTTCTGCTTACACAAAGAAGCAGATCATTCAAGAAGTTGTGCTTTCTACGACAACTGATACAACTCAGACAACACGCACGATTGTGAAAATGGGCTGATGCAAAAACTACGAAACCATTTAAAGAGTAATCCGGAGGCAGGCTTTACTCTGGTTGAACTCTTGGTTTCGCTCGTCATCACAGCGATTTTAGCTGTTGGCGTGACTCGAATTCTGACAATTACAATGCAAACAGTTGGATACACCCAGTCATCTACCTTGGTCGCATCTAACACTGCACTTATTGATTCCGTACTCAGTGAAGATATCTCAGATTCCAACGGCTTTGTGATTCCAAATACAACCACCACCACGCCAGATTCAACTAAAATTTGCACAAGCTGGAAATCAACTGACACGGCATTTACAAGCGCACGCCCATTACTAACTTTAAGTGTTCCTAGTTACCTTCCAATCACTAGCGCAAAAGGTAATGGCTTATCAATTACTTACTCACTTGCGATGGGGACCACAAATACTTTTCAGGTTGGCCAATTAGCAACAATTTACGGCTTTTCAAATCCAAATTTAACCTCAATTAGCGCAGCTATAACTTCAAAAACAGATAGCTCCCCTACTCAAGCCGGTACGTTTACTGTTGCTACAACTATTTCGACTACAGAGGCCGAAACACCTGCAAAGAATGGAACGGCTGCAGTTAACTGGTTCCACGGCTATGAAATACGTAGCATTGGCGGTACTGGCGAACTTTGGCTAGTTACTTGTCCAGTCACTGGATCTACAACAAATCTTTCAAATCCGCGTGTTTTGCGCCAAGGCGTTCCACTGCCAAATGATGTCAACTGGGCCAACATGGTTAAGTGCACATCCTTTAGCTCTGGAACATCTATCTCAGTAGCAGCTGCAAGTTCAACTTCACTCACATGTCCAACAAATACATCCCTGACCTCGCTAATTGATAATCCAGGGATCCAATTCATTATTCCGCCTGCCGCACCCGGTAGTCGGTCAAATCAATACTACAAAGTACAAGTCATCCAAGGAGCAAGGAGCATCGCATGATAATTAAAAGGAAAGGTGAGACAGGTTCAGCCCTTAGTCTCGTTCTAATCTTTGTAACGATCGCTGGTTTAGCAATCGCCTCATTGATATTTGTAACTCAAATATCAACTACCGGCATCCACCAGTTATCAGAAAAGAATAAGAACTCCAGCGCTGTTGCAGCTGCCACTGCCGATATCCTTGCGCGCTTTCAGAAAGATCCCACTCTTGGAACAGCTACTTTCACAAGCTCAACTGATAACTGCGGACTAGGCCAGAGTTTTGCCCTTGACCCAGCTATTGGTGTCAGCTTTGTAAGCTGTATTCCAGTAACAGGTGGTGCACCATTTGCTTCAACTACCGTTGGAACTACCATTCCTGGTGGAACTGTTGGCGTTGACTACGGAACAGCATTTGATGGAACATTCAAATTCGATAATGCATTAAACAGTTCCACAACTATCAAAACTCTCACTGGTTCAGTTAAAGCATCTAGTGCCCAAGAAAATCTCTCTACAGGTTCATCTGGCTCAAGCAGCGGTACAAAGCCAAGCGGCGTGACCGTCGATCCAGGTGTGACCACGCCATTGTCACCTTGTGCTACGTATGAAGATGCCTGCGCCCTTGATATCAGCTACTGGGTCAACCCGCATGCAACTCCAAAACTTCCTGTCATGAACTGTTCTTCAAGCAACTTCACAGTGCCGCTTACTCCTGGTGTTTATACATCAGCTGACATCACAGCACTTGAGCGTTTTACTAGTCCAAATGATTCTTCAAAATACAAGGGCTGGAACTACAAATCTGGTACGTATGAAGATGGAACAGAGTGCACAAACAAGGGTCAGAAAATCACCATTCTTTTAACTGAGGGTGAATACGTATTCTCTGGAAACACAACATTTACTGTCAATAATCCAAACGTAACTATACGTAACCGCAACGCCGAAGTGAAGATGTGCACAACTGGATATCTAACGAGTGCTTGCGCCGATGGCATTTCACTTGATTCAGGTTCAGCATGGACAACTCACACGGGTATTAAGCAGTACAGCTGCGACTATGACACCACTGATCTTTCAGGTTGGGCCGGTCCTACTAAGAGCACAACAAGTGATTCATACTTTAAGGGAACTCGTATCTTTTTGGATGCAGTCGATCTAGATGTACAAAAGGGAAATGTTTACCTATGCGGTAGCAACTTCCTTTCCTCAAAAGTTATGAATAACTTTGCGATTATTGCGATGGATACCAAGCGCGTCACATCATGTAAATCCCATGAAAAAGTTACTGCACGTTGCCCCTCTTCAGTTTCACGTGGAATTTATATCAATTTCGCGAACACCGCTGAAGTACATATTGGTGGAGGCATTTACACGCCAAACTCAAAGGTAATGATTAGTGAATCTCGTAATAAGCAGCATACGTGGGATCGCGAGTGGACTTCACAGTCACTCAAGATGACATGTAGCTACTCTGGCGGCTGCGAACACAGCGTCACACGAAGTGAACAGGGTCGCACAGTCAAAATCACAGTCAAGGATAAAGATGGTCACTACATCAGTACTGAAATCAATATCAATGACTACGACCCAACATCAGTTATCAAGCGTAAAGATAACTAAAATGCAAAAAAGAAAATTCAGCGATGACAGGGGCTTCACACTTGTTGAAGTTCTTGTCACCGTTGTAGTGATGGGGATTTTGGTCGGGATTTCATATCTCGGTCTGAATTCGGCAAGAAGTAACTCCATCATTAATGCTTGTGTAAACACGTACCAAGGCGTCGCTTTGGCCGTTGGAAGTTACCAAAGCGACAACAGCACATTGCCAACAAAGATCGCAGATATGCAGCCGACATATTTGAGTACCAATCTGTTGGCATCCGTAAGTGACAGCTTTTACTTCGAATTAGGGGCATCCACTACTGGAAATCCTTACGAAGTATTTGTTTATCGAAAAGGAAGCACTACCCCACTTGGTGCGGCGCCTGCCGCATGCAAGTTGCTATAAAAATAGCGAAACTACACATTAGGAGCCCAAAATGATTAAAATGCTACAAAAAGAGATGGAAAAGCGTACAAAGTTACGTTCAACTAGCGATGCTGGTTTCACACTTATTGAATTACTTGTTGTAATTCTTATCATCGGTATCTTGTCAGCAGTTGTTGTTATCGCCCTTGGCGGAACAAGCAAGGATGCAAACGGCAAGGCATGTTCACAGGATGCATCAAATCTTTACAGCGCAATCACTAACTACCAAATCGCATCAACTGGTGGAAATGGTGCTTACCCAGCAACTTCAACTGGAGCAGCACTAACAGCAGCTACTCTTCCACACGTATCTGGAACAGATTACCCAACTCTTCTAACAGGTAAGGCTTACATCGCTGCAGACTTAGCAGTATTAGTTCCAACTTACATCTCAAAGATTCCTACAGATGTAACTGCTTACTACATCACTCAAAGTGGAACAACTGCAACTGCATTAGCTGCTGTTGGCCCATCTGACACTTGGGTTACAAAGAATCCAGGCGTTGCCTGTATCCCAGCTGGAATTTAATTAGGCACTTCCAATAGGTGAGGAAATAATTATTATCTCCCCATCAAGCCTGATTGGATCATGGATTGCGTTAGGACTTGCAATGGGCTCCTTCGCATCTGTCCTAGTCGCTCGGATACCCGAGCGACTAGGCATCCGTGGGAAATCTCGTTGCCGAAGTTGCAAGAAAGAGATTTCTATTTATGACAACATCCCCCTTATTGGCTTTATGCTTCTAAGAGGGCGTTGTCGTTTTTGCAAGGTTCGAATCTCATTTATATATCCCGCACTAGAGGTATTCACAGTTATTGGTACGATTTTCATCGTGATTCATTTCAATAGCTGGCTTCTATGCACTGCTTGGGTAATCTTTTTAACCGTTGGTCTAGCTTTGAGTGTCATTGACCAGCGAAACAAGCGCCTCCCAGATGTACTGACTCTCCCCCTCTATCTGATCCTTCTAGCCATTATTGGATTAGATAGTTTGATTAACGACCATGGGGCTAAGTTTGTGGTTGCCCTTATCTCCTCATTATTACTTGCCCTTTTCTACTTTCTGTTAAACCTTGTTTCACGCGGTGGGATGGGCTTAGGAGATGCCAAATTTGCACTCTCTGTGGGCCTGCTTGCCGGCTATGTCAACGCCTTTAACGCCATTGCTTCTACCTTTATAGCCTTCTTTTTGGGCGCTGTAGTCGGAATAGTCGCTATCAAGGTTGGTAAATCCACCCGTAAATCAACTCTTGCTTTTGGACCTTTTATTTACTTGGGCGTTTTACTGGGGCCTTGGCTTTCACCGCTTTTAAGGCAGTTCCTGAATTTTTAGTAGATTTTGCTTTAAGGATTTGAGTGATTGTTAGTCCAGCTTCAAGATCTGCCTGCATCTCTGGGTGAATACGGATTGCGTTTCGAATCGCCATATCAAGATATGCCTGCTTGGCTTCGATATCGGTTTTATTTACAAGTGAATCGATAAACATATAACGCTCAATAGTCTTTGCATCACTAGGAAAGACTGAGGCCAGTTGATAAGAGGCATCTACCTGGTTGGCATAAAGTGAAATCGCATCGCTTTTCTTTACTAAGGAATTAAAGCGTGCTTGTGTAACGTCGCCAGATTTACCCAGAGCGTAAAGGATTCCATTACCAATAGTTAAAAAGGAAGTATCTGCAAGGTTGCGATGAACTGCTAATTGAGAGGCCCATGGCGTAATCGCCTGACGTAATGAGACTGTATTTGATATCTGTTCACTAAAGCCAGGAAAATCTTTTACATCCATACGTACGAGAGCTGAAACAAATGCTGCATACTCATAATTAGATGTAATTTTCTCTTCATATGTTGCTTGTTCGGCAGGGGATGCAAAGTTTCTGAAGTATCCGCCCAGCAGATTGTTTACTGAAATTCGAAGTTGTGCATCCTTTTGGATTGGATAAGACCAGTAAAAATCAGCGTTTGAGTTAAGGCCGAGGTTGCTAAATTTTAAGCAAGTGAGCAACATACCGCTTGCATCATCTAGCTTTGTCGCCCCCTCTAAATCACACGCCCGCTCACCACGCGGTGCATCGTTTGCAAACTGTATAAATGGATCGGCAACTGGTTTGCTTGTGGAGTTAAGATTCGCCGTTCCAGTTTGTGAAACAGAGAAACTTAAATCAACAGCTGCCTCGCGGGCGCTGACATGTGGCAAAAGGTTTGTAGCAACTAAAAGTAAAAATGCAGTCGCAACAACAAACCATCTTTGGGGAAGATGCATGGTGTAACTGTAATGTTGACCTTTAGAGTTACTGGATATTTGCCCTGGCATGTCGCGATTCTAGGTTTTTCACGCTCAACTATTTTTCACTTTGAGGGGAATACCCCTCATGCCTCCCTTAAAAGCGATGAGTACAGGCAATAATCACCTGTGCTCATACTCCTTCCTCCTAGTGAAAAAAAAGCGATTTTTAAAGGGCCAGCAATCACTGTCTACACAGGTGTGCTCTATCAAGGAGTTGCGTGGTCTGCTCTCACAAAGGCCGCACAAATTCGCGGGCAGAAATCGATTGCAATTATTTCAGCTAAGTATGGCGTTGTGAGACCCCTTGATCTTATTGAGCCCTACAAAGAAAAAATTAACTCTGCACAGATGCGTGGAGTAATTACTCAAACATTAGAGGAAATAGAAAGTGAATTAATAATCGATTGTCGTTCATCGACGTATCAAAATGTTTGGACTCCCCCGGCACATAAGACCGTTGAGATAAAAATCTTTACTCAAATAGATGGCGCTAAGAAAGTAATTACACATATGTCAAAGAAAACTCGCGGCGAAGTTACTCGGCTGCTCTTGCTGTCAAAAAACATTCCTACCAACCCATATGAATTAAAAGATATTGTTTCTACGGTTTTTGATTGCGAGCTAATTGAATCTACTGGTAAGAGCCCTTGGGTGCTAGAGGTTATCGCGCGCTAGTTTCCTTTATTAGTTTCACAATCAAATCTGGGTGGTCCCACATTGGCGCATGGCCACACTGATCGATTACTAACCAAGAGCTGTGAGCAGGTGCCAGTGATCGTTCCTGCGATCCCGGATATGGCAAAGTATTATCCGTATCGCCAAAGAGAATCGTTACCGGAATTGAATCTGGAACATAGCTATCAAATCGTTTACCTAACATGCCATCCCATGCAGGAAAATAACCTGAGGCATGTGCCATTGCAAAAGCTGCGTCGTAACAAATTTCATAACTGAGTTGATTCCATTTAGGACTAACTGTTGAATAACCAATCTTGCGCATCGCTTTCACATGTAAGCCCTGCTTAATTAAGGGCTTTAATGCTCTAGCCATGTAATAGGAGCGCGCTTCACTTGGAGTTCGGCCAGATGCCGGTTGTAGCCATAAACCAGCAGGTGCAAGCCCAATAAGGCTCTTAATGCGCTCAGGTTGATCTGCCGCCATCTCAAGGCTTATCCATCCGCCAAGAGAGTTTCCAGCAATATGAAATTGGCGAATCTCATATTGACTCTCTACAGTCTCAAAGACTGCTCGCCCCAAAGAGCGAGGATCCATCGGCTGTGTTGAATCAAAAGTACTCTGTCCGTGTCCAGGTAAATCAACTGTAATCACCTGAAAACTTTTAGCTAGTTCTGGGATTATCGGCTTAAAGGCTGTTGCTGCAGATCCCAAGCCATGCACTAAAACCAACGGTGGATGTGCGGCATCGGTTTGCGTCAAAGTCGTTACTAGTTTCATCATCAGTACTTATATTTCTCTGTCTCTTTAGGGTGCGCTCGACACACTGCCTTCCAAATTTCATCTGCTTCTAAACCCGCGGCTAAAGCTTCATTAACTGTTTTGCTACCGAGTTCGGAGATCGCGATATCAGTTGGAAAGTGTGAGTGCGCACCAAATGAAAGTGCCAATCGCTCACGTAGATCAGAGATTCGCACGTGCTACTAAGAACTCTGCTTGTAACCGTGAATCTTCAACTGTTAGCGGTTGTAGCCCTTGGCCTATTAGCCAACGGAGTGCAAGATCTGCCAATATTTGTGAACCAAGAATCATTGCAAGTGCGTTGTTGAATTGATTCCACAGTGGATTGTTAGTTGCGACTAGCGCTTGTGTCAAAGGAGCTGGATCATTTGTTCGCATGCGCGCAAGCGCGCTATCTGTAGAAACTTGAATGGACAGGGCCTCTAAGGCATCAATTGGGTCAGCTGCAGATTGTGCGATGAAAACTAATCGGCGGATCTCTGAATCACACAACGCTGCAATAACTGATTCTTTATCGCGGTAATGGTTGTAAAGAGTGGCACGAGATACCTGCGATGTATCTGCAATTTCTATCATAGACATTTTGGTTAGACCAACGGTTGCGATTAAATTCTTTGCACCTTCAAGGATTGCACTTTGTGTGCGGCGATGAGTTGCAGCTTGTGGTGCGTACTTATTAAGCGGCATCGACGACAGTAAGAATCACGGTCTCGCGGCTTGCAAGCTCTGCAGCAACATCGATAAATACTTCGCTTAGAGTAAGACCGAGAGCAACGCAGATTGCATTGAGAAGTTCAGAGGATGCCTCTTTTTGTCCGCGCTCAACTTCAGAAAGATAACCTAATGAGACGCGGGCATGCCGGGCAACATCACGCAATGTTCGGCTTTGCGATGTTCGGGCAGAGCGAAGAGTAAGACCAACGGCTTCACGAACTAGAAGCATTTTTCTCCCCTTCCCTTTTCAAGGCAATTAAGCACTAATTACGATGCCTAAGGATACGCGCAAAAGTGGCAATTGCGCTTGCCGTAGCAGCGATTCGCACAGATTCACGCTCTCCAGAGAGCGATAGTTCTATCGTCTGACAGACAGGGCCTTCAATGGCGACCCAGACCGCACCAACGGGGTGGCCATCTAAAGGATTAGGGCCGGCAACTCCTGTTGTGCCAATCCCCCATGTTGTGCCAAATGAGTTAATCGCACCGCGTGCCATTGCAACTGCTACTTGTTCACTCACTGAGGTGTGTTCTTTAATCAATGAAGGATCAATGGATAGATGTGAAATTTTGATTTCGTCGCGATAGGCAGTAAGGCCACCAACGAAGACATCGGATGCACCCGCGACTGAGACTATTGCAGAACTAACTGCACCTGCAGTTAATGATTCAGCAGTGCTTACGGTTTCACCATGGTTACGTAAAGAATCGACAACTTCTGATGCAAGTCCGATAATTTCGGCAGGCAACACCATATCGATTCCTCCTAGTTAGTTGTTTTATTGAAAGCCGATTTTACATAGTATGCGCCAGTTACAACAGTCAGTGCAATAGCGATGTACATAAATCCATCTCTGAACCAATATAGCGAAGGGCTGATCGGTAAAACATAAAAGCCAACTCCGAAGCCTTGGAACATCGCCTTAATTTTGCCGCCTTTGTTGGCGGGAATTACCCCGCGCTTGATGACCGAGAGGCGAAAAATTGTAATTCCAACTTCGCGGCTCAAGATTACGACAGTCATCCACCATGGCATACGTCCAAGAATGGATAGCGAGATCATCGCCGTTCCAATCATCACCTTGTCGGCAACGGGATCAAGGAATTTTCCAAACTCTGTAATTGTGTTGCGGCTTCGAGCTAACTTTCCATCGACAATATCGCTAAGACCAAGCACAAAGAAAACAGACCATGAGATGTACTGCCACGTTGAATCATCGCCACCGTTTTTAAATAATGTATATGCCCCAACAGGGACAAAAACTAAGCGCATTACTGTAATGAAGTTTGGTGTTATAAATCCTGGCAATTTCATAGTGGCTTAGCCACCAAATCGGCTCCCATGGAATCAATCACCACAGCGTCAACATACTGCCCCACAACAAAATCTGTCCCTATAAAGGTTGTACTTCCATCTACTTCTGGGCCTTGGTGAGCTGCTCGTCCTTCTTGAAGCTCGGCATCTTCGATGAGCACTCTAACGGTCTCACCTATACGGGCTTGCGCGCGAAGTGAAACCATCTCATCGGCAAGTGATGAGAGAGTTTCTACTCGCTGGGCAATTAAATCTTCATCAATCTTGTCTGAAAGATTTAGCGCTTCAGTATTATCTTCATCGGAATAACCAAAAATTCCAACTGCATCTAACTTTGCTTGCGTTATAAAAACTGCAAGTTCATTAAAATCTTCTTCCGTCTCTCCCGGGAAACCAACAATAAAATTAGAGCGGATTCCAGCTTCAGGAGATAGAACTCGAATTTGATTAATTAGGTGCAGGAACTTTTCATTATCTCCAAAGCGACGCATGCGACGCAAAACTGATGGCGCAGTGTGTTGGAATGAGAGATCAAAATACGGGGTGGATTTAGGCGTTGCAATCATGGTTTGAAGCAATGAAGGGCGCATCTCTGCTGGTTGCAAATATGACAGACGCACACGTTCGACGCCTTCAATGGCCGCGATTTCAGGAAGTATTTTCTCCATCAACTGTAAATCGCCTAGATCTTTTCCATATGAAGTCGTGTTTTCACTCACCAAGAAAAGCTCAGTTACACCATTTGCAACTAACCAGCGAGCTTCATCCATAATTTCATGAGGGCGACGGGAAATAAATGCGCCGCGGAAATAAGGAATCGCACAAAAAGAACAGCGGCGATCACAGCCAGAAGCAATTTTTAGCGGGGCCCAAGGCGCTGTACCTAACCGTTTACGGGAAAACTCAACGCTCTCACGCGCATCGGCGCGATCTGACGGCGCGATTGGAAGCAGCGCACGGCGGTCCCTGGGAATATGCGCGGTGTGGGAATTTCCTGCCACGATTGATTGAAGGCGCGCCGAGATATCTTGGTAATCATCAAAACTTAAAATCGCATCGGTATCTGGCAATGCCTCGGCTAATTCATTTCCATAACGCTCAGCCATGCAGCCAACGGCAACAACGGCACGCGTTTTTCCATGCCCTTTAAGTGAATTAGCTTCTAATAAGGCATCAATAGAATCTTTTTTTGCCGACTCAATAAATCCGCATGTATTTACGAGAGCGACTTCGGCAGATTCAACGTCATCAACTAATGTCCAACCATCGGCGGCTAATCGGCCGGCAAGCTCTTCGGAGTCAACTTCATTTCTTGAGCACCCTAAAGTGACGACAGCTACGGTGCGTTTCATTGGCCAAATCTTAGCGTGTTATGAATCGACTCCGTACGACACGCTAACCACTTGGCCATTAGCACCAATTGCCGCTATCTTTTTTCCGTTAACGCTCAGATCTATTCCCCCAGCATTGCCAACTTTAAGATTAAGTTGCGTGCCAGTTGAAAACACCTTCGTCTCTCCACGCGAAATTTGACCACTGAATAAGGTTCGACCATCAGCATCGGAGACAAAAACCCAGGACTTTGCACGAACCGCTTCAATAATTACTTGCACCCCAGTACCTGTCGAATAAGTATTTTGCGCAGAAGGCTCTGCGGATGGTGATTGCGATGGAGTTGGTGATTCTGATGAAGTCGGTGCAGCGGATGCAGTTGGCGATTGCGACGCAGTGGCACTTATGGAGGGTGCTGGTGCCACAACTTCGTTGGTATTTCTATTGCTTATGACTATCTGGAAGACGCCAACAACAATGAGCGAAACAACCGAAATCATGATTAATACTTTCCATGAAACTTTGCGAGAATCATTGCGTTCACGCATTACATTGTTTTCAACGAGCAGTTCCTGAATAGAGCGGGTTTCGCCACCCTGTTCTTCTTCATATAAACGAATAAACTCTTTTTGATCTGCATTTAACGCAGTTGCAATGTTACGTATGTGGCCCCGCGCATAAGTTTCACCGCCGCAATTTTCAAAATTATCTTTTTCAATTTCACGCAAAACTGTTAATCGAATATTCGTCTTGGCCGCTAAATCCTCAAGTGAAAACCCAGCGTCATGACGCGCTGTAGCAATCAATGAACCAAGAGACATAATTCAAGAGTCCTAAAGGGAAGGTAAAGCTACCGATGAGAAGACAAGTGTAGAACGACGCGTACATTTTTTACTAGGGTTCAGAATGATATTTTGGGGTGAATTGGGGGTTGGCCCGCGAAAATTCACTATAAATTAATAGTCGCGCAATGTCGCAAGCACTGAATCGAGTTCATCGGGTTTTACTAAGACGGTCCGAGCCTTAGAGCCCTCTGAAGGTCCAACGATCCCCCGAGACTCCATTAAATCCATTAACCGTCCAGCCTTTGCAAATCCAACACGAAGTTTTCTTTGCAACATTGAAGTTGAACCAAACTGAGTACCCACTACAAGTTCAACTGCTTGCAACAAAATATCTAAATCATCGCCGATTTCTTTATCAACCATCTTTGGGTGCGACGGTGCGATCGTTACATCGTCACGGTATCGAGGCTTGAGTTGTTTCTTTACATGGTTTGTTACAGCTTCAATCTCGCGTTCGGAAACATAGGCGCCTTGAATTCGAACCGCACGACTTGCTCCCATAGGAATAAAGAGACCATCGCCTTGTCCAACAAGTTTTTCTGCACCAGGGCTATCTAAAATTACGCGGCTATCGGCTAATGAACTAGTTGCAAAAGAAAGGCGTGACGGCACGTTAGCTTTAATCAAACCCGTCACAACATCAACTGAAGGACGCTGTGTTGCAAGAACTAAGTGGATACCGGCCGAACGGGCAAGTTGGGTAATACGAACAACGGATTCTTCAACTTCTTTAGCGGCAACAATCATGAGATCTGCAAGCTCATCGATTACAACGAGCAGATATGGATACGGCTCTATTGTGCGATCGCTACCTGGAGGAGGAACTACTTTTCCAGCTCGTACCGCTTTATTGAAATCATCGATATGTCTAAATCCAAAAGTTGAAAGATCCTCGTACCGCAAATCCATCTCACGCACAACCCAGGTAAGGGCGTCGGCAGCTTTCTTTGGATTTGTAATAATCGGCGTAATTAAATGAGGAATGCCTTCATAAGCTGTTAGTTCGACTCGTTTAGGATCAATTAGCACTAAACGAACTTCATCAGGTGTAGCACGTACCAAAATTGATGTAATCATTGCATTGATCATCGATGATTTACCCGCACCAGTTGCACCTGCAACTAAAAGATGTGGCATCTTTGCAAGGTTTGCACAAACAAAATTACCTTCAACATCTTTACCAAGAGCAACCAGCATTGGGTGATGATCTTGACCCGCAACTGAAGAGCGCAATACATCACCCAGGGCAACGATTTCGCGATCGGCATTTGGGATTTCAATACCTACGGCAGATTTGCCTGGAATCGGGGAAAGGATTCGAACGTCACTACTTGCAACTGCATACGAGATATTTTTAGCTAAAGCGGTGATGCGTTCTACTTTTACGGCGTTGCCGAGCTCGACTTCATAGCGAGTTACGGTTGGCCCGCGCATGAACCCTGTAACTTGGGCATCGATTTCAAACTGCAAGAAAACCTCGGTGAGGGCGGCAACAACGATCTCATTTGCCTTGCTTTTAGCCTTTGCCGCCGGCCCGGCGCGCAACATATCGGCCGGAGGAAGTTCATAGGTTGAATCAGGGGTAAGTAAAAGCTGCTCCGGCCGTTTAGTCGCATTGTCGGCACTAACAACTGGCGTAATGGGAACTGGAACGGTGAACTCTTCATCAAAGCTCACCTCATCAAGCTCCTCCTCTTCTTCTTCAATTGGCTCATTCCAAGCAGCCACAATTGGAGATTCAAAGGGTGGGGTATCAGTAATTTCGAAGTCATCTACTTTTATTGCACGTTCTGGCCGCTTAGACCAGGCCCAGGATGAAGTTGATTTGATTCGATCGAGCACATCAGATACTGGAGTAGCAGTTACAACTAATAGGCCAAAGATAAACAAGATAATAAGTACCGGATAAGTGAGCACCGATGTCATTAGATTAACAAGTGGCTTTGTTACTGCGTAGCCAATCCATCCGCCGCCGTGGCGCAGTGCAGTTGCACCGGTACCAACTGAACCGTTGAGAAGGTGTGACAGACCGGTCGATGAAAGTAAAAGAGCTAAAGTGCCGACAACTACTCGACCAATTGCCGCTTTATCTTCTGGAGCTCTAAATAATTTAAATGCAAAATAAATAAGTACAAATGGTGTGAAGAAACCGATTCGGCCAAAGCCTCCATAAATGAAGGAGTAGACCGCACGACCAACGAGATTATCGGCATGAAACCAAGTCCCGGCAGTTGCAATAAGGGCGAAAATTAAAATTAAGAATGCGATGCCATCGCGCTGGTGGGCTGGGTCCAAATCGCGGGCACCACGAGCAATAAATCGGACTGAGTTACCCAAAACCTTGGCTATAAATCGCCAAGTGGCAGCTATGCCTCTTCCGAGCGCGCCACCAACTGCGCTGCTCTTGGATTTAGATTTTCTCTTAGCCACACTCCTCATCGTAAAGGATGAACAATTTGATAGGCCCTAGGCGCGCCGTCCTTAAACTTCGATAACAACAGGGACAATCATCGGCTTTCGACGATGTTCTCCCCCAACCCAGCCACCAACCGTCTTGCGCACAATCTGTGAGAGCTGATGTGTTCCGTTGTTTCCATCAGCAACAGCAGTTGCTAAAGCTTTTTCAATCTTCAATTTCACATCATCAAAAAGTGCCATATCTTCATTAAAGCCTCGTGCATGAATATCTGGACCAGCGACAATTTTTCCACTCTGTGAATCAATTACAACTATGACTGAGATAAATCCTTCTTCACCCAAGATGCGGCGATCTTTTAACGAGGCTTCAGTAATGTCACCGATACTTTGGCCATCAACATAGACAAAGCCACAAGGTACCGATCCAACAACTTGCGCCTCATGATTTATTAAATCAACAACAACACCATTTTCAATAATGAGTGCATTGTTACGCGGTAATCCAGCTTGAATCGCAAGCTCAGCGTTTGCTTTCATGTGGCGCCATTCACCGTGAATTGGCATAACATATCGCGGCTTAACAATGTTGTAGCAGTACAAAAGTTCACCGGCTGCGGCGTGACCAGAAACGTGAACCATGGCGTTTGCTTTATGAACAACTTTGGCGCCAAATCTCGTCAACTCATTTATCACTCTAAAGACTGAGTTTTCATTACCAGGAATCAATGATGAGGCAAGGATGACTGTGTCACCTTCGCCTACGCGAATTTGGTGATCGCCATTTGCCATCCGAGAAAGCGCTGCCATGGGTTCACCTTGTGAACCAGTACAGATTAAAACAACATTGTCATCAAATGAATCAAGATCTTTAGCATCCATAACAATTCCAGCTGGAACGGTTAAATAACCCATATCTTGAGCAATCTTCATATTTCGAACCATTGAGCGACCGATAAAAATAACTTTGCGGTTATGATTCGCGGCGATGTCGATTACTTGCTGCACGCGGTGAACATGCGATGAAAAAGAGGCAAC
>JBAXIC010000009.1:0-34389 GCA_037138575.1 Actinomycetes bacterium | reverse complement strand
ATATCTCCTTCGGCGGTCTTCGCGCTCTCAATGATGTCTATCTTGAGATTGGCAAGAATGAAGTAGTCGGATTAATTGGTCCCAACGGTGCCGGCAAGACAACTTTATTTAACGCATTATGTGGATTAGTAAAACCAGATTCAGGTGAATTCTTCTTGGATGGCCAAAAACAGGATTTTCCGCACACTGCACAACTTGTCGATTTAGGTATTGCACGAACCTTGCAAGGTGTTGGACTCTTTGGTGACCTAACTGTTCTTGAAAATGTAATGGTCGGCGCGCAACACCTTGCAACTTCAGGATTAATCTCTGCAGCGTTAGGCAGAAGCGGTAAAGATGAAAAAGAAATTCGAAGGAAAGCGGTGAGTGCACTAGAACGGGTCTATGCCGGTGGGTTAGCCAATCGCCGCGCAGATACATTGTCTTATCCTGATACCAAGCGAGTTGCCATTGCACGCGCCCTAGTGAGCGAGCCAAAGATTCTGATGTTGGATGAACCGGCAGGCGGGTTGGGTTCACACGATATTGAATGGATGAATCTTCTAATCCGTAATTTAAGTGCCACCATGTCAGTCCTATTAGTTGAACACCACATGGACGTTGTGATGTCTGTTTGTAGCAAACTCTACGTACTTAATTTTGGCGAAGTTATTGCCAGCGGAAGTGCTGAAACCGTGCGCCGTGATCCAGCTGTAATGGCTGCATATTTAGGAACTGGTGCATAAATGTCACTCAATGTTTCTAACTTAACTGTTCACCATGGCGCAATCTGTGCAATAGACCAGGTCTCACTCGCCGTTCCAACTGGAAAACTCGCTGCGATTATTGGTTCAAATGGTGCAGGTAAGACAACATTGTTGCGCACCCTTTCTGGACTTAACCATCCAACCCATGGAAATATCTCCTGGGAAGGTCAGAGCATCCTTGGCATCAAACCCGAGATCCTTGTGCGCCAAGGTATTTCACATGTTTCTGAAGGTAAATCTGTCGTTCCTGAACTTTCTGTACGCGAAAATTTGGAGCTCGGTGCAATCTGGCGTCGTAACAATAAAGAATCGAAAGAATCTATCGACCGCGTTGTAACTATTTTCCCACGTTTGGGAGAACGCATCGAGCAGCGCGCAGATACATTATCTGGTGGCGAACGACAGATGTTGGCAATAGGACGAGCAATCATGTCGAAGCCAAAATTATTACTTCTCGATGAGCCTTCACTTGGACTTGCACCACTAGTGGTTGAGCAGATTTTTCAAACCATCCGTGAGTTAGCAAATTCAATGAATCTAACGGTTTTGTTAGTAGAACAAAATGCCATAGGCGCCCTAAAGATTGCAGATCTTGGAATTGTTTTAAACCTTGGAAAAGTCGTTGCCGTTAATCATGCGCAAGCCTTAATCGATGATCCTGCGGTGCGCGCCGCATACTTGGGGTATTAAATATGGATTTTCTTAATACTTTTCTAATCGGAATCACCGCTGGTTCAATTTATGCGTTGATGGCGATTTCTATGGTTCTTGTATGGCGCAGCACACGGGTAGTTAACTTTGCACAGGCGGGTATGGCTTTGCTATCGACCTACTTTGGTTTTGAAGCAGTTACGAAATTGGGCTCATTTTGGATTGCGCTACCTGTGGCAATGATAGGTGGCGCGCTCTTTGCCGCATTTGTTGAAATGGTTTTGATTAGATTATTGGTCAAACATAGTTCAACTGGTCCGATTGCAGGAGTTGCTCCGATCATTGCAACCTTGGGTTTATTGGGAGTGATTCGTGCAACGGCTGCGATTATTTGGGGAGGCCAAGATGTTCGCATTGTTGGCCCGGTATCAAATGATGGCTACACAATTAATGGAACAACGTTGGTTTTTTCACCTCTGAAACTTCTCATACTTATAACGGTACTTGTCTTGATGCTCATCCTTTCTATAGTTTTCCAGAAGACAAATATTGGACTTGCATTACGGGCATCGGCTTATGCACCAGAAATTGCAAGACTTTCCGGAATTAAAGTTGACTGGGTACGCACATTGGGTTGGGCATTAGCAGGTGCTGCTGGCGCGGTCGCCGGAATGTTCCAGACTGTTAATGGCAATGGCACTCTTTCTCCAGATTCGATTGAATTTTCACTATTGCTTGTTTCTGGATTTATTGCCGCAGTTATTGGTGGGCTCGATAGTTTGGTCGGCGCAGTCATTGGTGGATTAGTTCTGGGACTAATGATTTCATTTGTTTTGATGTATGTAAGTAGCGGGCTTTTCTTCATCGCACCCTTTGTAATTTTATTAACTGTTTTATTTGTACGCCCTCAGGGTGTTTTCGGTGCAAAGGCGGCCCGACGTGCATAAAAAACAAACACGAGACATCTTCCTATTTATTCTGGGTGGAGTCGTTCTTTATTTCTTAAGTGGAATTGTTGATGAGTTACGTGTTTATCAAGGTGCTTCAATTGCAGTTTATGTAATTGCGATTTCCTCAATTATTTTGTTAACGGGTTATTCAGGGCAAGTTTCTCTTGGTCATGGCGCCTTGATGGCAATTGGAGCATATGCAGCAGCAGTTGCACGTATAGAATTAAACTTACCTATCATTTTATGTTTTGTAGTTGCAGTACTTGCCGCTGCTATCGGCGGGGCATTACTTGGTGCAGCTGCGGCCAGATTGTCAGGACCATATTTAGCAGGAACAACTTTGGCGTTAGCAATTGGTCTTCCATCACTTGCGAATCAATTTTCAGTTCTTGGTGGAGAGCAAGGACTTTTATTTGATGTTGGATTTCCACCACTTTCATTAGGAGCAGATTTCACCCAGTACAAATGGTTTTTTTGGATTGCGGGATTAGCTGCCCTGATCTCAATGTGGGGTGTAAAAAACATCCTGAGCTCTAGGTATGGCCGTACGTGGCGAGCTATTCGCGGCAATGAGGTCGCGGCCCAGCTTTCTGGCATCAATATCGCCCGTTCAAAGATCCTGGCTTTCACCATCAGCGCTGGAATCGCCGGTTTGGCCGGAGCCCTGCTTTCTATGACGATTGGCACCGTTTCCCCCAGCGCTTTCCCGCTTGCACTCTCATTTTCCCTGCTGACAGGCGCGGTCTTATCTGGCATAACTACCCTCGGAGGCGCAATGATTGGGGCAGTGGTCTTGGTCGCAATCCCTGAGGTCGCCGATGCGGTAGCAAACCGAATTGGTAGCTCAGAGAGAGTAACCACAAACTTGCCAGGTCTATTGGTGAGTGCGCTGCTGATATTGACCGTTCTCTTTGTCCCGAATGGACCGGTTGAGCAACATCGTGCACGTAAGGCAAGGAAGTTAATGTCAAAGAAATAAATGTCACAGAAATAAAGCATTACCTCTCGTAACAAACCCTCGATGGAAGGAAACACATGAAAGCAATGAATCGCAGGAAACTGTTATCAGTTTCAGCGGTACTAGCCGCAGTGAGCCTGGCTGTAACAGCAGTCCCAGCGCAAGCGGCTGAAGTGGGAGTCTCATCTACCGGAATTAAACTCGGTATGACGCTCCCAATGACAGGTACAGCATCACTTGGCTACAACAAGATCCCAGGGGCCGCAAAGGCGTACTTCGATTATCTCAATGCAAACGGTGGAATTTACGGACGTAAGGTCACACTCGTTGTAAAGGATGATCGCTATGTACCGACTGAAGCAGTAGCTAAGACTAATGAACTTATTCTTAAAGATAAGGTCATGGCTCTTCTAGCTCCGCTCGGAACAGCAAATGTAAAAGCTGTTGCAGCGTCAGTTAACCCGGGACGCCGCGGCGTTCCTGTTCTCTTTGTTAACACTGGATTCAGTGGATTTGCCGATGCAAAGAAGTATCCAACAACCTATGCAGTTTTGCCTTCATACATCATGGAAGCAAAGATCATGGGTCAGTACATAAAGGATAACTTTGCTGGTAAAAAAATAGGTCTTCTTTATCAGGATGACGACTTCGGTTCAGATGCGCTCGCAGGATTTAAGACTGCTGGAGTTAACTTCGCAGTTAAGGTTCCATATGCATCAGGTTCACAAGGTGCTGCAGCTGCAGCTGGTTGGATTACAAAGTTCAAGGCTGCTGAAGCCGATGTTGTAATTCTCTTTGGTGTTTCTAGTGCAACATCTGCAATGCTCGGCGTTGCAGCTCAATTGAAGTACGCACCACAGTGGATGCTTGGTTCAGTTGGTGGAGATGCAACAACAATCAAACTTACTGGTGTACCAGCTGGCGTTCTTTACAACGCAATTGGTTTCTCACCAGTTCCAGCAACAACAGATATGAAAGATGAGTACGTAAAACTATTCTCAGATATCTACAAAGAAGCAGTACCAGGGTCAACATTTGATCTCAACGTATTGCTTGGTATGAACACCGCGTTTATGACTGCACAGGCTCTAAAAGCTGCAGGTCCAAATCCAACACGCAAATCTTTGCTTGCTGCAATTGATGCTAAGGGTTCAACATTTGCGAACTCAGCGCTAGTCCCAGCAGGATATTCAAAGACTAGCCACGTTGGATTAACAGGTTATTGGGTTGGTAAATATTCACCAACTGGTGACCTTGCTCCAGTAGGTGGCACATATGTCACTTACACAACCGATTCAGGTTCTGGCGCAGTTGTTAAATCAACATATGTGCGTCCAGCAATGCCAGCGAAGGGACTACCTAACTAATGAAAAAAGTAAGAATTCTTTCGCTTCTTTCAGTAACAGCACTTGTTACAACATTTCTTGTCTCAGTACCAGTTGCTGCTAACGCGGCACCTGCCTGCGATGGCAAGAGCCCTATTCAGTCATGCGTTGGTGTGACATCAGATGGTGCGCCTTATGCAATGCAGGTTCCAGCTAACTTCAACGGAACTGTTGCACTGTATTCACATGGATATCGCTACAACGTTGATATTCCAGCAGCGATTCCTCTAATCGGTGGTTACAAAGTAACTAATACTCCAGAACCAGTTCCAGGTGGAAATGCCGACGTCGCTAAATATCTATTTAGCCAAGGCATTGCAATCGTTGGTTCAGGCTTTGCACGTCAGGGCTGGAATCCAGACTCTGCAATTGCAACAAACGTTGAACTAATTTCAACATTTAAGTCTCAGTTCCCAACGACGAAAAAAGTAATCGCATGGGGATCATCACTTGGTGCTGTTATTACTCAAGGTCTTGCAGAAAAGCATCCAGAACTAGTTAGTGCAGTTGCACCAATGTGTTTGGCTGACAATGTTAATGCAGAGCTAACAATGGCTGGAGATTTCTTATGGGGCCTCAAGGTTCTATTCGATCCAACAATTAAGGCTGGACATTATTCAGCTGGAGCTGCTGGTATTGGAGAGTCATACGTTGACCTCGGTAAAGTCTTTACAGTCATGGGCAAGTTGCAAGCAGGTATTTCAACTGGTGCATGGCCAGATACTTCATCTGCAACTGGAAAGGCTCTAGAAGCTGCAGGAATTCCTGTACGTAGTGCACTTCTTTATCTTGGACTTATGTCTGGTCTGCCAACACAATCTGCACACTTTGACTCAGTTAATGGTCCAGATGGTGCATTGAAGTTGTCATTCCCACTAGCAGTTAGCCCAGCACTTGCAATCCTAGAAAATGGAACAAATGCTGCAGCGTTAGCTGTACTCGCAACACAGGATGTTGAAATGCAGACAGGCGGAGCAATCTTTGACAATACAAAGACTGACTACGCAGGACGCATTGAATCAGAGAGTGTAATTTTTAATGCTGCACTTTCTGGCAACACAGTAATCAGTGCACTAAGTGCTGCTCTCTCAGCAGCAAATCCAGGTGCACCACGTGCTGTTGGTGACAAAGCTGCGATGGTAAAGATGGACGCTCTTCACGCTAACTTGGGCAAGATCAATGTTCCAACGATCTTGATGACTGGTTTAGCCGATCCAATTACTCCAGCAGGTGCATCACAACGTATTGTTGATGCATATGCAGAGCAGTTTGCAGCTGAAAAGGTTGCAGCTCTTAAGGCTTATCAAAAGACCAAGTCTTATACCGCCCCAACAAATAGGCTTTTGATGCTTTGGAATACAACACCTGCAAACTGGACTAAGTTCACTGCAGCTGGTGCTCCAATCACATCAACTCCTGCTGCACAAGGAACAAATCACTGTAACTTCACTACTCCGCAGTTATTGCTAGTAGCGAAGTCATTGGTTCAGGCCTCTAGCACTGGAAAGCTTCCATCAGGTGGTGGAATTGCAACTGCAGCTCGTAAAGCAGGCAATCTCTCAGTTGATAAAAATATCTATGCTCCGCTACTTAAGTTCTATAGCGGCTTCTAATACATCGAGGTAATAAAGAAAGGGCCTGGGAAACCAGGCCCTTTCTTATTTCTAAAATAACTATTGTGCAGTCCAACCGCCATCAATTGGAATTGCCGTGCCCGTTATATTGTGCGCAGCTTTAGAACATAAAAAGACAGCCAGCTGACCAATTTCATCTGGAGTAGACATTCTGCGAGATGGCTGTTTTTCAGATAATAAATCTGCGATTCCCGCCACCCGATCTCCGTTGTGCTTACCAACGCGCGCTTGGATTTGGGGTTCGATCAAAGCGGTTTCGACCCAACCAGGACAAATTGCATTAATTGTTACACCGCCACTTTGAGCTGAACCAACGTTTGCATACTCAAGGGCAGCAACTTTAGTTAAACCTACTACTCCATGTTTAGCCGAAACATAAGGTGCTTTAGCAGCCGATGCAACAAGTCCATGAACCGAAGCTGTGTTGATGACTCGGCCATATCCCCGTTCTTTCATTTGAGGCAAAATCAAACGCATAGTGTCAAAAAAAGAAGTTAAGTTGATTGCAATAATGTCATTCCATTTTTCACGGGGCATTTCTTCAATTGTTGCGGTGTGTTGAATCCCTGCGTTATTACACAGAATATCTATAGGGCCGTTACTTAGAATCTTCGCAACAAGGGCCTCTGTAGCAGCGACATCACGTAGATCTGATACATGTGATTCAACTGCGGCCGCTCCGGCTTCTAGAACTTGCTTCTCAGCTGCTGCAATAGTTTGGGGATCCGCGAGGCCGTGTAAAACTATCGATGCGCCTTCTCGGGCAAGGGCTGTTGCAATTCCTAGCCCGATTCCTTGAAACGAACCAGTTATAAAAGCGCGGTTATTGATCAATGTCATTTCTTATCTCCGTAGATTATTTGGGCAATTTTTTCTGCGCCGCTCTCTTCAAGAAACATATCGTAATGATTGCAATCTGCCAGAAACTCTAGCTGCAACTGCGGATACTGAGGCAAGACTGCTTCTAAAACAGTCATGGGATACAAACCATTTTCTTCATTTTGTAATCCGCGCTCTGCCTTTATAAATTTTGATTTCTTTGTTAAGCCTTTTAGCGAGCGAATTATTAAATCATTGGCGAATAAGTCACGAGAATCCTCTTCAACGGCTTTAGCGTTTGTCGAAGCTTTCATATGTGGAGCTTCACCTCTGAGGTCATAATCTACGTATTCATCGAGAACCGGTGACCAACCCTTAACAAAAGCTGGTTGTGGCTTCCAATAATCACGATAGGCCTGTTTTGATTCAAAGACCATCGCAAGTCGTGTAAGCGCCGGTCCCAAAATAAAAGGCATGATTTGTTCGACAGTCATTCCAGGTGGCATAGGAAGTGGTACTCCTCCATCTGCAAAAACAACTTCTTTAACTTTTTCTGGGAATAGGCCAACAAATGCAGCTGCAACGAATGCGCCCATTGAATGTCCGATGACATCAACGCTATTCCAACCAAAGTGGTCGACAACTGCAGCCATATCTTTTGCATGTTGTTCCATTCCAAAAGGGCCAGGCAGTTGATTTGAATCACCGCGTCCACGTAGATCGACAGCGAAGGCGGTTTTTCCGCGAGCTTGAAGTGCGTCGGCAAATAATTGAAACGCTCGGTTAGAAGAAGTGACCCCGTGGATTAAGAGAACCGGAACGCCTGATCCATCCCCATATTGAAAAACCGCAAGGCTTCCCCCACTAGTAGGGAGCAAAATTTTCTTCGTAGGTAATGACATAGCGGCAAGTGTGCCCGTACTCGCCGAAAAAACCAAGGTTTTGTACAGTGATGAACAGCCCTTTATTACGAAATCGTAATAAAAAAGATAGCAATTCATGTGGGCGCCAGCCAGAACAACCACTAGATTTCCACTTAGAAAGTCCGTGGTTCGAGCGGACTTACATACTCGAAGAGGAGAGCACTGAATGAGCAATCGCTCAACACTAAAGCGCTTGGGAGTTGCGGTTCTATCCCTAGCAGTATTTGTACCAAGCATGGCACCTGCTCAAGCTGCCAATGACATCAAAATTGGAATCATCACTTCTACCTCAGGTCCACTAGCTTCATACGGCATCGCCTATAACGATGGTCTTGCTTGGGGATTGAATTACTACACAGGTGGAAAAATGGCGATCAACGGTGCAAAACTTGTTGTGACCACAAAAGATGATGGTGCAGATCCAGCATCAGCAACTGCATCTTTTAAAGCAATGGTTGGAAACGGCACAAAGATTATTGCAGGAACTGCATCTTCTGGTGTTGCTCTTACACTTGCTCCACTTGCTGCACAGAACAAAGTTCTATACATCTCAGGTCCAGCCAAGAATGACTTAGTTACTTCATCAGCAAACAAATATGTTTTCCGTTCAGGAAACTCATCTACTCAAGATTTAGCTCCACTTGCAGGCATCAAGCCTATTTCAGGCAAGAAAGTTGTTCTCTTCGTAGAAGATAACGCTTTCGGTGCAGGAAATATCGCAGCTGCTAGAGCTCTTATGGCTCCAAAGGGAGCGTTATTTGAAGAGATTAAGGTTCCAACTTCAACTTCAGATTTCACACCGTTTGCCAAGAAAGCTGCAGATGCTGCTGGAACTTACATCTTCATTGCCTGGTCAAATGCTTTAACAGCTGGGGCGATGTTAACTTCACTCAAAGTCCAAGGCGCATTTGCTAAGAGTCGTCCAATCACTGGCCTAGCTGGTGCAGCCACTTACAACATCTACGGAACGTTATTTGACGGAACAAATGCAATTCTGACAAATAGCTACTTCGCAGGTGCCGCAAAGACAGGCGCAGCTTCAGATTTAGCGTCATGGTATGCAACCAATAAGAAGACACAAGATCTATTCACTTCAACCGGTGCAGATGCTGCCAAGATGATTGTGATGGCTCTAACTAAGAACCCAGATCAAAATGTTGACACAATGATTAGCAATCTAGAGGGCAAATCTTGGGTCGGTGTAAAGGGTCTAATGACTATTAACCCAACAAGCCACCTTTTGATTCAGCCAATGTTCCTAGTTGCATTAAATAAGTCAGGATCTGGATACGTTCCTTCACTCATTAAAGCAATTGCAAGCGTTGGTCGCTAAAAAGAAGTAGTTCTATTGAAGAACCCCGGTGTAGAAATGCACCGGGGTTCTTTATATTCTTACCCCCTAACTATGAAAGGCGAGGGTTTTGAACTCTGCAATTAGTGTTAATGATTTATCACTCTCTATAGGTGGTGCCAGAATCCTTGATGGAATAACTCTGGCTGTAGATAAAAATGAAATTCTTGGAATTATCGGCCCAAACGGTGCAGGCAAAACATCATTTTTCAATCTTCTCAGCGGAATTCGTAAACCATCTCGTGGCCACATATTTGTGGGAGATGTAGATGTAACCGATATGGAACCACATGAACGTGCCCTAACTGGAATTGCACGTACATTTCAGACCTCTAGCGTCTTTGCAAATTTAACCTGTTTAGAAAATGTTCGTATTGCAGCACAAGCTGCAATTGGCAAATCAATGAACATGACCAGAAACGCTTACAAGTTTCCAGAGGTTGTAGCACGTGCGCAAGAGTGCTTAGAAACAGTTGGGCTTTCGGCCCGATCATTGCAGAGAGCTGGTTCGCTTTCACATGGTGACAAACGGCGATTAGAAATTGCAATTGTTTTAGCTTCTAAATCAGAGATAGTGCTATTAGATGAGCCAATGGCAGGCATGAGCGTTGAAAATGTTCCTGAGTTAGTGGAAATTATTCGTTCACTCAAGACAAAGCACAACAAGACAATTTTAATTGTTGAGCACCATATGGAAGTAATTTTGGGACTGGCAGATCGGATTGCAGTTTTGAATTACGGTGAATTGCTTGTCTGCGACACCCCCACCAATGTTATTAATAACCCAACGGTTCAATCTGCTTATATCGGAGAAGCGCTATGAGTACGCTTTCAGTTAAAGATTTACATGTAAAGATTAATGAATCGCATATTTTGCATGGAGTAACCTTCGAAGTTCCAACAAATAAAGTTACTGCTCTATTAGGTCGAAACGGTGTGGGTAAATCAACAACATTGCGTTCAATTATGGGTTTTTACCCTGGCACGGGCTCAGTTCAGCTAAATGGAAACGAAATCTTGGGAAAACCTACATACAAAATTGTTCAGGCAGGTGTGGCCTTCGTACCTGAGGATCGCGAAATTTTTTCATCTCTTTCAGTTAAAGAAAATCTTTCGCTGGCGGCACGGGGCAAGAACAATGATCAAGCTTATAAATCTGTTTATGAACTATTCCCTGAATTAGATACGCGGGCACAACAGTTAGCCGGCTCGCTTTCGGGTGGCCAGCAACAAATGGTTGCTATCGCTCGTGCACTTCTTAATAAAAACGAGATATTGCTTGTTGATGAACCAACTAAAGGCTTGGCGCCAAAACTAGTAACAGAGGTGGCAGACGTACTCGCACGAGTTGCTCATGAGACAACGATGCTCTTGGTCGAGCAAAATCTGGCATTGGTAAGACGAGTTGCCGAACATGTAATCGTGATGGATCAAGGCCGTGTAGTTTTTCAAGGTGGACCAGAGAATTTGAATAATGATGCTTGGGTTCATCAAATGCTCGGTGTGAGTGGAGGGCATAAGTAAATGGATACTTTTATCTTAATTGGCATTACTGGCATTGGCTTAGGTGCGCTTTACTTCCTCATTGCATCTGGGCTTTCACTAATCTACGGATTAATGGGTGTACTTAATTTCGCTCATGGAAGTTTCCTCACTGTTGGTGCTTTTGTAGGTTTTTGGGTCGCAAGCAAAATGGGAACAGAGACTTCGATGCCAGAGTTTATTTTGGCAATGATCGTAGGAGGTTTAGCTGCCGGATTGTTTGCACTTCTCATCGAACAATTGCTTATTACCCGTCTGTACGAGCGTCACATTGACCAGGCACTCGTAACTGTCGGAGTTTCATTAGTGGTTGGCGCATTATTGGGCGGTTGGTTTGGAAATGATCTCCGGATGTTTCCAGCACCACTCTGGTTCTTAACAGCCATTGATGTGGGTGGGGCAAAGATCCCCGCCGATCGTGTTGTCTATATTGTCACGGCAGTTCTTTTGCTCATTGGCAATTGGGCGTTGCTGAAGTTCACACGCATTGGATTAATAATTCGTGCAGGAGTTGAAAATCGCAATATGGTCAACGCACTTGGAATTAATGTTAAGCGTGCTTTCAGCACAGTATTTTTTCTCGGTGGTTTTGCCGCAGGTGTAGGTGGAGTCTTGGTCTCTGTTTATTCCAACGGCGTCTCACCGCTAATTGCCGGTTCATATTTAATTTACGGTTTTATTGTTGTCGTAATTGGCGGGATGGGTTCAGTGCCAGGAAGTTTCTTGGCAGCGATGATGATTGGTGTTATTCGCCAATTTGCCAACTATTACGTTACCGGATTAGGTGATTTTGTGGTCGTTATTTTACTTGCAGGGGTTTTACTTATAAGACCACAAGGTTTACTTGGAAAGGTGAGAGCATAATGTTGCGCTGGAAATACTCTCGACCACTACTTGCACTATTTTTATTTATCTTGGCAATCGCTCCAATGTTTGCCGGAAATCCATTGGGTCAACCAGGCTTACAGCAGACAATGGCAGTTGCATTCCTTTGGGGTGGGCTAGCACTTACCTATGATCTTCTCTTTGGCTTCACCGGGTTGCTCTCATTTGGGCACGCTCTATATTTTGCAACCGGCGTGTACGTTTCCTGCATTCTTATCAATCACAATGTGGTTCCATGGTGGTTAGCCGCACTCATTGCGATGGCAGTAAGTTCATTATTGGCCTTCCTGGTAGGTGCCGCCTCACTAAAAACAAGTGGAATTACATTTGCGATGGTGACTTTAGCTTTTGGCGAGGCTGGTCACGTCATAGTTAACCGAAATTTCTTCAACCTCACTGGTGGCGAAAATGGAATTGCACTAGATGCAACCCATGTTCCCCAGATTTGGATTGGTGTTGTAAATACAAAGTACATTTACTGGACGGCATTAGCTGCCCTAATTTTCACATACCTGGTTATTTGGTGGGTCACTGAGAGTTCGGCAGGACGTGTTTTTGCTGCTTTGAGGGATAACGAACAACGCGTTCAAGTTCTGGGGTTAAATACTCAACGTTTTAAACTCTTATCCTTTGTCATTAGTGCGGCGTTAGCAGCGCTACTTGGTTTTGTTATGTTAATTGCCGCCGGAAGCGCAGCACCACGTTTTGCAGATTCTGGTGTAACCATCTCCCTACTTCTCATGGTTGTAATCGGCGGGGCGGTAACCAGATGGGGCGCAGTCCTAGGGGGAGTGTTTTACTCTTTCGCATCGACCCGCATGCAAGATTTAACACAGCAGGAGTCATTTAAAAAGATCCCTCACTGGATTGGCGGTCCAATCGCCGAGCCTGCATTGTTGCTTGGACTAATTTTTATTCTTATCGTTATGTTTTCTCCGGGCGGATTATCGGGTGCATATTACCGACTTCGCTTGAAAGCTTTATCACATAAGTAATCATGACCTCACCTCTTTGGCAGCCGCAATTATCTGGCACAAGTGCAGTAGAAAAACTGCAAGAAAAGATTGGCGCGCAAAATTATTCACAGTTGCATTCCTGGTCGATATTAGAGCCAGGTGAATTTTGGTCACATGCTTGGGATGACTGTGAAATTGTTGGTGACAAGGGGAGTAAGTTTTATTTAGAGGGTAGCGATTTTATTTCATCCAAGTTCTTTGCTGATGCAAAGATTAACGTTGCAGAAAATCTCTTATCAAAGGGTAAAGATGGCGACGTTGCCATTGTTACTATCGCCGAGGATGGAGAGCGCCAGGAGCTGACTTGGGCAGAACTTCGGAGTCAAGTAGCGGCAACTACTGCTGCGATGCGCGCTGAAGGTGTGGTTGCAGGAGATCGCGTTGCTGCATGGGTTCCCAATGTTGCAGAAACAATTATCTACGCTCTTGGCGCATTGAGTATTGGCGCAGTGGTTTCGACTGCATCTCCGGATTTTGCGCCACATGCAGTAGAGGATCGCTTTGGTCAGATCGAACCAAAACTGCTCCTTGCCGCTGATTCATATCAATATAACGGCAAGGTTTTCGATTGCACAGCAAAGTCTTTAGAGATTCAATCTCTGCTTCCTTCACTTACAAGAACGATACAAATAAAGGATTATCAGAGTTGGATTGCCCCCTTTGTAGATGCGCAATTAGATTTTACGCGTCTACCTTTTGAACACCCTGGCTTTGTTTTATTTTCATCTGGAACAACCGGTAAACCAAAATGCATTGTGCACAGCGGGGCTGGGGTAATGCTTAAAGCATTGGCAGAACAGTTGTACCAATTTGAAATTAATCCCAAGCAAAAGATCTTCTTTTTCACCACTTGCGGCTGGATGATGTGGAACTGGTTGACTATGGCACTTGGTCGTGGGGCAACGATTGTCCTCTTTGATGGTGCTCCTATGAATCCAACTCCCTCTCGATTATTCGATATTGCCCAAAGCGAACAATTAGATTTCTTTGGAGTTTCTGCAAAATTTATCGATTCAGCCCATAAAGAGGGGTTAGAACCATTTAAAACACATGATCTTTCAACAATGAAAACTATTGGATCAACTGGATCTGTTTTATCTCCAGAGAGCTTTGACTATGTTTATAGCTCAATCAAAAAAGATGTGCATTTGGCATCGATGTCAGGCGGAACAGATATATGCGGATGTTTCTTGGCCGGGGTTCCAACTCAACCGGTTTATCGTGGCGAACTGCAGGGTCCGTGTTTAGGAATGGCTACAGATGTATTCAATGCACAAGGTCAAAGTGCAGCCTTTGATGAGAAAGGTGAATTAGTCTGCACAGTTCCATTTCCTTCAAAACCACTTGGTTTTTGGGCAGATTCTCACGATGAAAAATATAAGGCCGCTTACTTTGAAGGTTTTCCAGGAGTATGGACACATGGTGATTTTGCATCGAAATCTAAAACAGGTGGATTCACTTTGTATGGTCGAAGTGATGCAACTCTTAACTCAAAAGGCGTACGTATTGGAACGGCAGAAATTTATCGTGTTGTCGAAACCTTTCCACAAATTCAAGAGTCCATGGCCGTTTCTCAGGATTGGGACAATGACACACGAGTAATTCTCTTTGTCGTCCTCAGAGCGGGATTTGATTTCGATGAGAAACTTGAGAAAGAAATTAAGAACGCACTTCGGACACAAGCCAGTCCGCGCCACGTGCCCGATTTGATCCTTGTAGCACCTGAACTACCACGCACTAAATCAAATAAGTTGGTTGAATTAGCAGTTACCGATGTGATCAATGGACGCGAAATTCGAAATCGAGATGCCTTGGCCAACCCAGATTCTCTCGATTGGTTTAAGAGTTTGGTCTGACCTGCTTTACTCTTAAGCCGTGAACCTTGAGATTGCAACTGCTGGACAGATGCTTGATCTTGGTATTGCTCTATCTGAACAACTCAAAACAGGAGACTTAATCCTTATAAATGGCCCTCTAGGTGCCGGTAAGACCGTGTTAGCCCAAGGCATTGGTAAGGGTTTAGGAATCACGGATGTCACCTCACCTACCTTTGTAATTTCTAGAGTGCACAAAGCTAGCTTGCCGATGATTCATGTGGATGCCTACCGCTTGATTGATACGGACAATCCCAACTTATTCCTAGATGATCTTGATTTGGATATTGAAAACTCAGTCACCGTTATTGAATGGGGTGGCGCCGAATCGGCGCGATTGAGCGAGGATCGTTTAGAGATCACAATTGATAGAAGTGATGAAATCCGCCAAGTCGAGATTAAAGCAGTTGGTCCACGTTGGAATGGTTTTATGTTATGACAATTACTTTAGCCATTGACACATCTACTTCACGTACCTGCGTCGCAATCATTGAAGATGAGAAAGTTTTGTGGAGCGGCCATCGTGATGGTGCAACTGAACACGGACCGGCACTTCCTTCACTTGTACAAGAGGGCACGAAAGGGTTTGAAATTGACGAAGTTGTAGTTGGGATGGGACCGGGTCCGTTTACTGGACTTCGAGTTGGAATTGCATTTGCCCAAAGTTTTGCACTAGCAAAGGCAATCAACGTACGAGGTGTTTGTTCTTTAGATGCAATTGCTGCACAGGTTAATGAATCAGATTTTATTGTTACAGTGGATGCGCGGCGCAAAGAGGTTTATTGGGCTCGATATACAGATGGAGTTCGTGACGGAGAAGCTCGCGTTAATTTTCCTGCCGAAGTATCAGGTGCAACTATCTATGCAGATTTATTTCCAGATATGAAAGCTTTAGTTGCACTTCCTGGAAACATTACTGAACCAATGTACTTGCGCAGACCAGATGCTGTTGCAACGGCGGATCGCCCATGATTACTTATCGCGATGCAATTGCCTTGGATATTCCAGTTTTTGTTTCATTAGATAAGCAACTTTTTCCATATTCGCCATGGTCTGCCGCCCAATACAAAGAAGAGTTTGCCCAGATGCCACGCACGCGCCACTTTGTAGTTGCCCTAGATCAGACCCAATCAATCATTGGATATGCAGGAGTTTTGGTTCCAGCACCGCAAGTGGAGGCAGATATTCTCACCGTTGGAGTTATTCCAGAGCATCGTGGCAAGGGAATAGCTCGCCAATTAATGGCGCTAATTACTGGATTTGCCGCTGATCGCCAGGCAAGTGCCATGATGCTTGAAGTTAAGAGCGATAACGTTGAAGCGATTGGGCTTTATGAATCTTTGGGTTACTCAAAGATCTCAGTTCGTCAAGATTATTTTGGCACGGGTTTAGATGCATTGATAATGCGAAAAGATTTGCCATGAGCCAACCATTAGTTTTAGGTATCGAAACATCCTGTGATGAAACTGCCGTTGGAATTGTTCGCGGTCGTACGTTGCTCGCAAATGTAATTGCCTCTAGCGTTGAAGAACATGCGCGTTATGGTGGAGTAGTTCCTGAGATCGCAAGCCGTGCGCATCTTGAAGCGATGCAGCCAACTATCAAGAAAGCATTGCACGATGCCAAAGTTTCATTGGCAGATATAGATGCGGTAGCTGTAACTGCAGGGCCGGGTTTGGTCGGAGCGTTATTGGTAGGAGTGGGATCGGCAGCAGGATTGGCAATTGGATTAGATAAACCAATTTATGCCGTTAATCATTTAGCTGCTCATATCAGCGTTGATTATTTAACGCACGATCAACCATTAGAACCAACGATTGCATTACTTGTAAGTGGTGGTCACTCATCGCTTTTACAAGTAAATGACATAACTTCATCGATTATTAAATTAGGCCAAACCATTGATGATGCTGCAGGAGAAGCCTTCGACAAGATTGCACGCATTATGAAGCTAGGTTTCCCAGGCGGACCTGCAATTGATGCAATATCCAAAGAGGGAAGTGCAACTGCAATTGATTTTCCTCGCGGACTTACAACGTCAAATGATTGGCAGACGCGCCCTTTTGATTTCTCATTCTCTGGATTAAAAACCGCAGTTGCCAGATATCTTGAAAGCGTTCCTGATTATGTGAAGTCCGATGTTGCTGCATCATTTCAAGAATCAATCGTTGATGTTTTGCTGCTCAAAGCCTTAGCTGCTGCTAAATCCAGTGGCATTGATTCACTAGTGATTGCCGGTGGAGTAGCGGCTAATTCACGGCTTCGGGCCGTGGCTGCGCAGCGTTGCGATAAGGCAGGAATACGGCTTCGAATCCCAGCCCCTGGCCTGTGTACTGACAACGGAGCCATGGTCGCCAGCCTGGGCGCTTTGATGGTTGCTGCAAACCGCACGCCTAGCCCAGTGGCCTTTGACGCTGATTCCAGCCTGCCTGTCGAGGTCGTGAGCCTGATCTAGTTCGATTTGCCGTTGGGAATAGCCACCTCTAACCTTGCGTTAGCACTCACGGGTCCACACTGCTAACCGGACCTGCACGAGCAATTCAACTAAGTACAACTAGAAGGAGTTAAGTCCATGGCCATTAAGCCACTAGAAGATCGCATCGTTATCAAGACAAACGAGGCTGAAACAACAACAGCATCTGGTCTTGTTATCCCAGATACAGCAAAAGAGAAGCCACAAGAGGGCACTGTAATTGCAGTTGGTCCAGGTCGCTTTGATGATGGTGTTCGCGTTCCAATGGATGTCAAGGTTGGCGATGTTGTTCTTTATAGCAAGTACGGCGGAACTGAAATCAAGCATGGCGGAGATGACCTATTGGTTCTTTCAGCTCGCGACATTCTCGCTGTAATCGAGAAGTAAATGGGAAAATCCCTTCAATTCGACGAGCAAGCACGTCGAGCAATGGAACGTGGCGTCAACATTCTTGCCGACACGGTCAAAGTAACTCTTGGACCTAAGGGTCGCAATGTTGTAATTGGTAAATCTTACGGTGCACCCATCATTACAAATGATGGCGTAACAATCGCTAAAGAGATTGAACTTTCAGATCCAGCTGAAAATATGGGAGCACAGTTAGTTAAAGAAGTTGCCACAAAGACAAATGATGTCGCTGGTGATGGAACAACAACTGCAACCGTACTTGCACAGGCAATGGTTAAAGAAGGACTACGTAACCTTGCGGCTGGTGCACAGCCAATGGATATTAAGCAGGGCATCGAAGCAGCAGTTGCTGCAGTTTCTGAAAACCTTCGCAATCAAGCAACTCCAGTAAGTGGAAAAGCTCAGATTGCAGATGTTGCAACAATCTCTGCGCAAGATCGTGCAATCGGTGATTTGATCGCCGAAGCGATGGATCGCGTGGGTAAAGATGGAGTCATCACAGTTGAAGAGGCATCAACAACTGGACTAGATCTTGAATTCACTGAAGGTATGCAGTTCGATAAGGGCTACATCTCTCCATATTTCGTTACTGATCAAGATCGCATGGAATCAATCCTTGAAGATGCATACGTACTTATCTCAGCAGGAAAGATATCTGCGCTCGCAGATCTACTTCCAATCCTTGAGAAGGTTTCAGCTACTTCAAAGCCACTTTTAATCATCGCTGATGACATCGAAGGTGAAGCACTATCAACGTTAGTTGTTAACCGCATGCGTGGAGTATTTACTTCTGTTGCTGTTAAGGCTCCTGGCTTTGGAGATCGCCGCAAGGCAATGCTTCAAGACATCGCAACATTAACTGGCGGTCAAGTTATCTCAGCTGAAGTTGGCATGAAGCTCGATGCTGCAACTCTTGAAGATCTCGGTCGCGCACGTCGCATTGTAGTTTCAAAGGATGCAACAACAATCGTTGAAGGTGGCGGAGACAAGGCGGCAGTCGCAGCCCGTGTCAGCGAACTTCGTAAAGAGATTGAAAACTCTGACTCTTCATGGGATAAAGAGAAGCTGCAAGAGCGTGTTGCAAAACTAGCTGGCGGCGTTTGCGTAATTAAAGTCGGTGCACACACTGAGGTAGAACTCAATGAAAAGAAGCACCGTCTAGAAGATGCAATCTCTGCAACTCGTGCAGCTGTTGAAGAAGGAATCGTTGTTGGTGGAGGCGCAGCACTCGTGCATGCAGCCGATGCCCTTGAAGGCGATCTCGGATTTACTGGCGATAAGGCAGTGGGGGTTCGTTTAGTGCGCAAAGCATGTGACGAACCACTTCGCTGGATTGCAGAGAATGCAGGACTTGAAGGCTACGTAGTAGTTGCTAAGGTCCGTGCGATGAAGCCAAATGAAGGCTTCAATGCTGCAACTGATGTCTATGGCGATCTTGCAAAAGATGGAGTCATCGATCCAGTTAAGGTAACTCGTTCAGCACTTGCAAATGCAGCATCAATCGCTGCAATGTTTATTACAACTGAAGCAGTTGTCTATGAAAAGCCTGCAGAACAAGCAGCAGCTGATGCTGCCGGCTCAGGTCATTCACATGGCCCAGGTGGACACAGTCACTAATTAGTTGCAAAGAAAAAGCCCCGCAGAAAAATCTGCGGGGCTTTTTTTATTTCTCAACTTAGGAGGAGAGATAAATCTTATGAAGCATGTGAAATATCTGGATTAATATCTTTTCCAAGGATTGCTAAGCGGTCATCTTCTGAGAGACCACCCCAAATTCCATATGGCTCTTGTACTGCAAGTGCATGCTTGCGACATGCTGCTATGACTGGGCACGATGCACAGATTGCCTTAGCCGTATTTTCACGGTTACGGCGGCGTGGACCACGTTCTCCATCAGGATGAAAAAACATCTCTGTTGGTAGGTCGCGACAAGCGCCCTGGTATTGCCATTCCCATTCATCGGCAACCGGGCGGGGTAAGCGTGATATTTCGGCCATGGAGACACAGTACAACCGCGCCACAAGTTGTTCAAGTGCTACCGCTCCAAAACCTGTTCAATTCTGTGTTTCAGGTGGTGGGATTGCCCACTTCACGCCAAAATTGCACCCGTGGCAAGTGATGAAGAACTCCTAACGGTCGCAGCCGTCGCCCGTCGGTTGGGAGTGGCCCCTGCCACATTGCGCACATGGGATCGCCGTTATGGACTTGGCCCTTTAAATCATGAAAGCGGTGATCACCGCAGATACTGCCCAGTGGATCTAGCCCGCTTGACCTTAATGCGCAGATTAATCACTAGCGGAGTTTCACCATGTGATGCCGCTGTTCAGGCCAAAACTCATGAAGGAAAAGTTTTAGATGAAAGAACTGTTAAAGATTATGTTATTCGAGAAGATTTAGTTGAAGCCTTACATAAGGCAGCAAAAACTTTAGACAAGAAATTTATTGAAATCGCATTGCGCAAAGACATAGAGGAAAATGGCGTTGAGCAATCATGGTCTGAAGTCATTGTTCCACTTTTGTTTTTAGTTGGAAATGAATGGGAAGCAACTGGTCAAGGTATTGAGATTGAACATTTATTGACGGAAGTTATTAAGCAAATTTTGCGTGAAAATATGGGTGATATTGATACACCAGTTAATGCCACTCCAGTATTACTTGCATCGGTCGGTGAAGAAATGCACTCGCTAGCCTTGCATGCTTTGGCTGCAGCCCTGGCCGAGCGCAAGATTGAGAGTTATTTCCTAGGAGCCCGAACTCCACTGCAAGCTCTATGTGGAGTGGTTTCCAGATCTGCGCCTCCAGCGGTCTTTCTCTGGGCACAACTTCCTCAAAATGCTGATCCAAAATTTTTTAATGAAATTCCAGTAATCCGCCCTATGCCTCGAATAGTCCTCGGCGGTCCGGGTTGGGATCCACAAATCTGTAAAGATGTCGCCGTAGTCAGTGATTTATCGCAGGCCTGCGCTGAAATCGAGCGTGCAGTAGGGCTCTAAAGCCCCGATAGACTTCGCTCCTATATTCACGTTGAACATTCACATCGAATTGGGAGGGCATATGAGCGATAACGAGAAAGTCGCAATGCTCGGCCTAACATACGACGATGTTTTACTTTTGCCAGATGCCTCCGATGTTGTGCCTTCAGAGGTCGAGACGGCAACACGTTTAACGCGAAATATCACAATTGCAGTTCCGCTGGTTTCTTCGGCGATGGATACTGTGACCGAATCTGCGATGGCAATTGCAATGGCCAAAGCTGGCGGCATTGGAATCATTCACCGAAACCTGCCTATCGATGAACAAGTAACCCATGTGAAATTAGTAAAAAATGTAGGTCTTGCAGGTGCGGCAGTAGGTGTCGGCGATGATGGATTTGCCCGTGCGCAAGCTTTAATCGAAGCCGGTGTTGACGTTGTTGTTGTAGACACTGCCCACGGTCATCACCGCGCAGTTCTGGATGCGATTTCACGGATTAAGAAATTCTCGCCAACAACCGAAATCATCGGTGGCAACATTGCAACACGTGCAGGTGCTCAAGCCCTCATCAATGCTGGCGCCGATGCTGTCAAAGTTGGAGTTGGTCCGGGATCAATTTGTACAACACGTGTTGTTGCAGGTGTAGGTGTCCCACAAATTACGGCGATTATGGAAGCGGCCAAGGCATGTAACAAAGCCGGAATTCCATTGATTGCCGATGGCGGACTTCAATATTCCGGAGACATCGTTAAAGCAATCGTTGCTGGAGCAAACTCAGTCATGCTCGGATCATTACTTGCAGGGTGCGAAGAAGCACCTGGTGAACTAGTTGAAATTAACGGAGTTAAATACAAGACCTACCGCGGCATGGGTTCATTAGGAGCCATGCAGTCTCGCGGCGATAAAAAATCTTATTCGAAAGATCGCTACATGCAGGATGATGTTTTATCTGAAGACAAACTTGTGCCAGAAGGAATTGAAGGCAAAGTGGTTTTCCGTGGCACAGTGGCTGAAGTCGTGCATCAACTTGTCGGTGGACTTCGTTCAGGAATGGGATATGCAGGTGCACCCGACATCGAAACTCTTCGCCGTGAAGGACGTCTGATTCAAATTACTTCAGCGGGCTTGCAGGAAAGCCATCCGCACGATGTGGCACACGTAGCCGATGCCCCTAATTATCAGCAGAAAGGCCGATCATGAACGAGATCGAACTAGCACCCGGAAAGCGCGCCCGCTCTGCATTTTCATTTGATGACATTGCAATTGTCCCTAGCCGACGAACTCGCGATCCTGAAAACGTTTCAACTTCTTGGCAGATCGATGCTTATAAATTTGATTTACCTATGATGGCCGCGCCTATGGATTCCGTTGTTTCGCCAGAAACTGCAATCGAAATTGGTCGACTTGGTGGATTAGGCGTTCTTAATCTTGAGGGTCTATGGACTCGATATGAAGATCCGCGAATTCCCTTGGGTGAAATCGCATCCATGCCAGATAAGCATGCAACGCAGCGAATGCAAGAGATTTACAACGAGCCAATCAAGCCGGAGTTAATTAAGGCTCGCATCGCTCAAATTCGTGATTCGGGTGTCACGGTGGCCGCTTCGCTTTCACCAGCACGCACAGCAGAACTTCATAAGGCAGTTATCGATGCAGGTGTAGATATTTTCGTCATCCGCGGAACAACGGTCAGCGCTGAACATGTAGCTGCAGAGAGTGAAGCCCTCAATCTAAAGAAATTTATCTACGAGTTAGATGTTCCTGTCATTGTTGGTGGAGTAGCAACAGCAACGGCCGCACTTCATTTAATGCGCGCAGGTGCTGCCGGAGTTCTAGTTGGTTTTGGTGGCGGAGCTACTCACACAACCCGTAAAGTTTTGGGTATCGAAGTTCCAATGGCATCAGCAGTTGCTGAAGTCGCATCTGCTCGCCGCGAATATCTAGATGAATCTGGCGGACGTTATGTTCATGTTATTGCCGACGGCGCAGTTGGTCGAAGCGGAGATATCGCAAAAGCAATTGCATGCGGAGCAGATGCTGTAATGATGGGTTCACCACTTGCTAAAGCAACACAAGCGCCTGGACTTGGTTGGCACTGGGGATCTGAAGCCCACCACCAAGTTTTACCCCGTGGCGAACGCGTTGCTGTTGGAACTGTTGGAACTTTGGAAGAGATTTTGCTTGGCCCATCACATGCATCCGATGGCTCAATGAATCTATTTGGCGCACTCCGCCGCGCGATGGCAACATGTGGTTATTCAGATGTAAAGGAGTTCCAGCGCGTAGAGGTACTTATTCATCGTGCCTAATGATCGCGGCGTACTTGTAGTCGATTTTGGGGCGCAGTATGCCCAGTTGATTGCTCGACGAGTTCGTGAATCCCATGTTTACAGCGAAATAGTTCCATCCAATATCACGGCAGCCCAAGTAAGTGCGAAGAATCCATCGGCGATTATTCTCTCTGGCGGACCTTCAAGTGTGTATGCCGATCAAGCCCCTGCCTTTGACGGAGCAATACTTTCTTTAGGAATCCCAGTCTTTGGAATCTGCTATGGATTTCAAGCTATGGCTGCAGCCCTTGGCGGAGTTGTTAGCCAAACAGGTAAATCAGAGTTTGGCCGCACGGATGTAACAGTCCAAAATCAATCCAAGATTTTTACTCAACTTCCTACCGAGCAAAAAGTTTGGATGTCACACGGTGATGCAGTTACACAAGCGCCACCAGGCTTTACGGTCTGTGCAGTTACTGCCGATACTCCAATTGCCGCCTTTGAAAATGCAACGGGACAGTTAGCTGGCGTCCAATTTCATCCAGAGGTTTTGCATAGCGAACATGGTCAAGAGATTTTGCGCAACTGGTTGGTCAATGTTGCTAAGTGTGACGCAACGTGGACAACTGAAAATATCGCCCAAGTTGAAATCGCTAAAGCTAAAGAAGTTATTGGCGACAAGCGCGTAATCTGCGGTTTATCTGGTGGCGTTGATTCAGCCGTTGCTGCCGCAATTATTCAGCAGGCAGTTGGCAAGCAATTAACCTGCGTTTTTGTCGATCATGGTTTACTGCGCAAAGGTGAAGCTGAACAAGTTGAACGCGACTTTGTTGCATCCACCGGAGTGCAGTTAGTTGTTGTAGATGCCAAGAAGCAGTTTCTAGATGCACTCAAAGGTGTAACTGATCCTGAGGAAAAGCGAAAAATTATTGGACGCGAATTTATTAGATCATTTGAGACCGCCGCTCGAGATATCGCTGCTGGAGGAGATGTTGAATTTTTAGTACAGGGCACGTTGTATCCAGATGTAGTGGAATCTGGCGGCGGCACCGGAACCGCCAATATCAAGTCGCACCACAATGTTGGTGGGTTACCAGATGATCTGAAGTTCACTTTGGTTGAACCCCTACGCACTTTATTTAAAGATGAGGTTCGCCAAGTTGGCTTGGAACTTGGCTTGCCAGAAGAGATTGTTTGGCGCCAACCATTTCCCGGCCCAGGTCTTGGAATTCGAATCATTGGAGAAGTCACGCAAGCGCGCCTTGATTTATTACGTGAAGCCGATGCCATTGCTCGCTTTGAGCTAAAGGCTGCGGGTCTAGATCGAGATATCTGGCAATGTCCAGTTGTTTTATTGGCCGATGTTCGCAGTGTTGGAGTTCAAGGTGACGGTCGCACTTATGGTCATCCAATTGTCTTGCGTCCAGTATCTAGTGAAGATGCAATGACGGCCGATTGGTCACGAGTGCCGTATGAAGTGCTAGAAAAGATTTCGACCCGTATTACTAATGAGGTACGTGAAGTAAATCGAGTTGTACTAGATGTAACAAGTAAACCGCCAGGAACTATTGAATGGGAATAAGAATGAAAAAGTTGTTTATTGCATGTGTATTGATTAGCCTTTTTGCAAATACGCCAGCGCATGCTGCAACAAAGCCAACCACTGTTGCTGGCTGTAAGACACCAACAGCAAAAGCCCATGTTCCAGCCAAAGTTAACGAACCAATGTCGATTTCAAAATCACTTCCAAAGACAATGACAATCGATACTAATTGCGGCCCTATTGTTATTTCGCTTCTGACTAGCAAAGCACCTCTAACAATTACTAAGTTATCTGCCCTTGCAAATGCTAAGTATTTTGATGCTACTTTTTGCCATCGTTTAACTACAGATGGTTTATTTGTTTTGCAGTGCGGAGATCCATCAGCCTCTGGCTCTGGGATGCCTAAAGGTTGGACCGGCTACAAAGAGGAAAATCTTCCTGCCGATAAAGTGGCTAACTATCCAAGCGGAACAGTTGCAATGGCCAATGCCGGGAAAGGCACCAATGGAAGCCAGTTTTTCTTGGTTTATAAGGACACTCAGTTGCCACCTGATTACACAATCTGGGGCAAGATCACGAAAGGCTTAGATCTTCTTAACAAAATCGGAGAAGTTGGTGCTTACAAGATCAACAGCACTGACAACAAGCCCTATTACGCAACTGATGGATATCCAATTCAAACTGTTGAAATCAGAAAAGTAACCGTCAAATAATTAATTTGTATTAACTATTTTAAAAGCTTCAGCAATTCGACCTTCAGGCAAACCACCGATTCCTGCATTGCGTTGTCCCCATTCACGGACCATATTTTCAAGTTCTTTGTTATGCGCAGTTTGGGATGCATGAGCATGCAGGGCTTTCATCTTTAGATCGAAAGTATCAGTGATATCTACAAAGTGATCTGGGTGCGCAAATGCACTTAACCAGACTTCTTTCACGCGCCAAGGTTGCAACCCCTCTTGTTCCATTAAATCTGTAAAAGCAAAAGGATTACGTGCATCTGGATACACGGCTTGAATAGCAGCTTCGCCCGCAGCCAAGTGGTCAGGATGACTTGCACCGATTCGATCCCAATTTCTTTCAGGGCTTTGGCAGACCATTCGATCTGGTTGCGATTTACGAATTTGTCGAACTAAATCTTTGCGCAATCCAATTGTTGGCTCAAGGTGTCCATCTACATAGTTGAGAAAAGTTATGTCAGTGACACCAATAGCTGCTCCGGCTGCACGTTGTTCGCGTTGACGAATGGCAGGCATCTCCTCTTTTGTGAATCCCGACTCTTCGCCACCTTGATCACCATTTGTGCAAAAAACATAGGCAACTTCAATGCCTTGTTTCACCCATTGGGCGATAGTTCCTGATGCACCAAAATCAGAATCATCAGGGTGGGCGCTAACGACCAAGACGCGCTTGATCTCGCTATCTGCAATGGGTTCCATGTCGCTAAGCCTAATAGACTCATCACTATGACGAGTACTGATCCGCTGCTAGCCGGACTCAACCCCCAGCAAGCAGAGGCAGTAACTCACGCCGGTGGCCCATTGCTAGTAGTTGCAGGTGCCGGTTCGGGCAAAACCCGTGTTTTGACGCGTCGAATCGCTTATTTAATGTCTCGCCGCAATGTCGCGCCCTATCAAATCCTTGCAATTACTTTTACCAATAAAGCTGCAGGTGAAATGAAAGAACGCGTGGCTGATTTAGTAGGGCCAATTGCAAAGTCAATGTGGGTGTCAACTTTCCACTCGGCGTGTGTGCGAATCCTGCGCCAAGAGGCTGCGCGACTTGGCTACAGCAACTCATTTTCAATCTATGACTCCGCCGACTCTCTTCGCCTTATTACAATCGTCTCAAAAGAACTCAACTTAGATTCAAAGCGCTACCCAGCACGCCAATTTCAATCGATGATTTCAAATGCAAAGAACGAACTTCTTGGACCACAAGAGTATATAAATGCTGCGAGTAATCAATTTGAGCAGGTTGTTGCCGATGTTTATGCCGTGTATCAGCAACGTTTACAGCGCGCTAATGCAATGGATTTCGATGACCTAATTTTAAAAACCGTTGAAGTTCTACAACGGTTTCCAGAGGCAAAGGCACGTTTTAGATCACGCTTTGGCCATGTATTAGTAGATGAATATCAGGATACAAATCATGCGCAATACATCCTTGTAAAAGAGTTAGTTGGTACCGAGCTAGAAGGAATGCCGCCAGCGGAACTTTGCGTAGTAGGAGATGCAGACCAAAGTATCTATGGTTTCCGCGGTGCAACGATTCGAAATATCTTGCAGTTTGAACTAGATTACCCAAATGCCACGACTGTTCTTTTAGAACAAAATTACCGTTCGACCCAAAACATTCTCAACGCAGCTAATGCTGTCATTACTCGCAATGAGAGCCGCAAAGAAAAAAACTTATGGTCCGATGCTGGATCAGGTGCACCTTTGGTTGGTTATGTTGCTGAGAGCGAGCATGATGAAGCAAGGTTTATTGCCGACGAAATTAGACAATTACAACGTGAATCAAAATCACAACCGGGTGATACTGCAATCTTCTACCGAACCAATGCCCAATCCCGTGTATTTGAAGAAGTTTTTATGCGCGACGCTCTTCCTTACAAAGTAGTTGGCGGCCTACGCTTTTATGAGCGCCGTGAAGTTAAAGACTTGCTGGCGTATCTGCGCGTATTAGCAAATTTAGAGGATGAAATTTCACTTCGCCGCATCATCAATGTTCCCAAGCGCGGAATCGGTGATACTTCTTTGGATTATGTTGATGCATTTGCAAAAGAAAACTCAATCTCTTTTTGGCAGGGTTTGCTTCGATGTTCGCAAGCGCCAGGTTTACCATCTCGTGCCGCTCAGTCGATTAATGATTTCACTTCCATGATTAGCGCACTCAATGTTTTAGTGGAGGCAAAAACCAGGCCTTCAATCATCGTTGAAGCCGCACTTGAGCAATCGGGATTGTTAAAAGAGTTAGCCGATAGTGTTGATCCCCAAGATGAAGTAAGAGTTGAAAACCTTAAAGAGCTCGTCGCGGTTTCTATGGAGTATGAAGAGCGACCATTTGAAGAGCTAGCTGAAGATGAAGAGATTTCACTTGCAGGCTTTTTGGAAAAAGTATCGCTTGTCGCCGATGCAGATGAAATTCCAGAAGGTGAAGATCATGGTGGTGTTGTAACAATGATGACGTTACATACCGCCAAGGGACTTGAGTTTCCTACTGTTTTCTTAACTGGGATGGAAGATGGAATTTTTCCTCACTCGCGAACTTTGGGTGAAAAAGATGAGATCGAAGAAGAGCGTCGCCTTGCATATGTTGGCTTAACCCGTGCACGTGCGCGTCTTTACATTTCGCGAGCTGAATATCGCTCAACGTGGGGTGCACCAAATTACAACCCACCGTCTCGATTCCTTGATGAGATTCCCGAAGATGTAATCGAATGGCGTAACCAAGGATCGGGCACATTTTCATCCTCGCTAGTTCGCAAAACACGTGTTGCACCTGCGCCACCACCACGAGCAACCGGCAAGAAGATTTCGACGATGGAACTTGCGATAGGTGATCGTGTGTCACATGACACATTTGGTTTGGGTACGGTTGTGGCAGTAGCAGGTGTGGCTGAGAAGGCTGAAGCCACAATCAACTTTGGCCAATATGGCGAGAAGCGATTACTGCTGCGCTATGCACCTGTTGAGAAGCTCTAGGATTAAGCCCTAATTACGATGTGGAGCACCAGTGGATCTATTTGAATATCAAGCTCGCGATTTGTTTGAAAAGTATGGCGTGCCGGTTTTAGCGGCAGCAATCGCGACAACTGCCGATGAAGCAGAAGTTGCAGCGACAAAGATCGGTGGCAAAGTAGTTGTAAAGGCTCAAGTCAAAGTTGGTGGACGCGGAAAAGCCGGTGGCGTAAAGCTGGCCGAAGATCCAGCTGATGCTCGCGAAAAAGCTGGAGCAATACTCGGAATGGATATCAAAGGCCACATTGTTCGAACTGTGATGATTGCAGCAGCAGCTCCAATTGAATCCGAGTACTACCTAGCGATTCTTCTAGATCGCTCAAATCGCACATTCTTAGTAATGGCATCAGTATCAGGCGGAATGGATATTGAAGAGGTTGCACGCACTGCGCCAGAAAAACTAGCAAAGGTTCCAGTGTCTGCAGTTGATGGAATAAGTGCAGCAAAAGCCACAGAGATTATTACAGCGGCTAATTTTCCTGCAGATGTTGCAGATCAAGTTGCCCACGTGCTTGTCAAATTGTGGGAGGTTTTTCAATCTGAAGATGCCACTTTGGTTGAAGTAAATCCATTGGTTAAGACCAAGGATGGCAAAGTCATCGCTCTTGATGGCAAAGTAACTCTTGACGATAACGCTGATTTCCGTCAGCCAGATCATGAAGCTTTAATCGATCAAGCCGCTGAAAATCCACTTGAGGCTGCGGCAAAAGAAAAGGGTCTTAACTACGTCAAACTCGATGGTGAAGTTGGAATTATCGGAAACGGCGCTGGTCTTGTTATGAGCACTCTGGATGTTGTTGCTTACGCCGGTGAAAAACATGGCGGAGTCCGTCCCGCAAACTTCCTCGACATCGGTGGCGGTGCATCCGCACAAATTATGGCCGATGGACTCTCAATAATTCTCGGTGACAAAGATGTTAAGAGTGTATTTGTAAATGTATTTGGTGGAATCACTGCGTGTGACGCCGTAGCTACTGGAATCGTTCAAGCCCTTGAATTACTTGGCCCTAAGGCTACAAAGCCAATCGTTGTTCGCCTCGATGGCAACAATGTTGTTGAAGGTCGAGCGATTTTGGATAAAGCCGCACACCCATTGGTGCAGCAGCTAGACACAATGGATGGAGCAGCTAATCGTGCTGCAGAATTGGCGGCTAAGTAAATGTCTATCTTTTTAAATGAAAACACTAAGGTAATCGTTCAGGGAATGACTGGTTCAGAGGGAACTAAACACACTCGCCGTATGTTGGCCTCAGGAACAAAAATTGTCGGCGGAGTTACTCCAGGCAAAGGTGGACAGATTGTCGATATCGACGGAACTCAGCTTCCGGTATTTAACACAGTAGCTGAAGCAATGAGTGCAACTGGTGCCAATGCATCTGTTGTCTTCGTTCCGCCGAAATTTGCAAAAGCTGCAGTGATCGATGCAATCGATGCAGCGATGCCACTAGTTGTAGTAATTACCGAAGGTATTCCAGTTCACGACTCTGCAAGTTTCTATGCATATTCATTAACAAAGGGAACAACTCGCATAGTTGGTCCAAACTGCCCAGGCCTCATTAGCCCAGGAAAATCAAATATCGGAATTATTCCCTCCGACATCACTGGCCCTGGCCCAATTGGCTTGGTATCAAAATCAGGAACTCTTACATATCAAATGATGTACGAACTTCGCGATATCGGTTTTAGCACTGCAGTTGGTATCGGTGGTGACCCAGTTATCGGTACTACGCACATCGATTGTTTACGAGCATTTCAAGATGATCCCGATACAACTGCGATTGTCATGATTGGTGAAATCGGTGGTGATGCAGAGGAACGCGCAGCTGCATTTATCGCAGAATATGTAACTAAGCCAGTTGTTGGCTATGTTGCGGGCTTTACTGCACCTGAAGGAAAAACTATGGGCCATGCAGGCGCAATAGTTTCTGGCTCTTCAGGCACTGCTGCGGGCAAAAAAGATGCATTAGAAGCTGCGGGTGTACAGGTTGGCCAAACTCCAAGTGAAACTGCGCGCTTATTGCGCGCGATCTTAGGCCGCTAAAGAGATGTTTGGCCGCGTACTTGGAACCACATTGGTCCAAGTCGTGCGCAGCATTGCTTATGTTTTAATTCCTACATCATTTATTGCCCTGCTTGCTTGGGCAACAGCTGGAAGTGCAACTGGAAATACAGGCGACCCATTACGGGCAGCTTTATGGATCTGGTTGGGTGCGCACCAAGTTCCTTTTGATCTTGCACTTCCACCAGCTAATAGTGCAGGACATCTTTCCTACTTACCCTTAGGCGCAGTGCTCTTTCCGATTCTTGCAATACGAAGTGGAATCTCACGCACAATTGAGCGCCTTGATCACAACACCGCACTCTTGCCGTTAGCACGCATATTATTTGCTCTGCAGTACACCGCAGCTGCGATGTTACTTTCATATTTCTCTTCAACTTCTGCAATCACACCCATTTGGTATATGGCTCCAGTGTTTATTTTTCCATTAATACTTGTCACAGCTGCAACAGTTGGTCGGCGATTAACTTTCGCGCAAGGTTTTTTGTATGGTTCAAGGGCACTGGCACTACTGCTTGGACTCTCATCGGTAATGCTTGGAATATCAATATTTACACATTTGCATATGGTTCAAACTCTCACCACGGTTCTTGAGCCAGGAATATTAGGTGGCTTTTTACTTCTTTTCCTAAATATTCTTTATCTACCTAATGCAGTCGTGGCAACACTTGGCTATTTTTCCGGTGCCGGTTTTGCTGTTGGCTCAGGAACGCTTATTGCTCCATGGAGTTTTCACCTTCACTCCATTCCAGCTTTTCCATTACTTGGAGCACTTCCAACTGGAGAGTCTCTTCTTTCCCTCTTTGGGATTGTCTTTGTAATTTTTACTGGAGTGCTTTTGGCAAGTTGGACGATTTCGCTAAACTCAAGAATTCTGGTTCAGAGTTTGCTTCTGTCAGTAGTTATTAGTGCAGCCATTGCTTATTCCGCTAGTGGAGCGCTATTAACTCAATCCTTATCGGCAGTTGGGGTCTCACTTTGGAAATTCCCACTCACGATTGGCGCGGAGTTAGCTTTAGGAGCGGTTTTAGCGCTCTATCTGCCCCGTCTAGGTAAGCGCTAATGGCCCACCGCGTAGTTATTTTGGCCTCAGGATCTGGAACTCTTGCACAAGCAATTTTTGATGCCCATGAACTTGATATTGAAATTGTTTCCGTAATTAGCGATGTTTCACATGCAGCCGTACTCGATCGTGCAAAGAGCTTAGGGATTCCTACTCAAGTAATTCCCCTCGGTGATTCTCGTCAAGAATGGAATAAAGAAATTATTGAAGCAGTTGCTGGGTTGAAAGCTGATCTCGTAGTCAGCGCTGGATTCATGCGGATTTTGCCCGCTGACTTTGTAAATCGATTTCCGACAATAAATAGTCATCCCGCTTTACTGCCAGATTTCCCCGGGGCGCATGCAGTGCGCGATGCACTTGCTGCGGGGGTAACTGTTACTGGAACAACGGTGCACTGGGTTGATGATGGGGTTGATACTGGGCCGATTATTACGCAGATGGAGGTCCCTGTGCTTCCCAATGACGATGAAGCCACACTCCATGAGAGAATTAAGAAAGTTGAACGCGGTCTCATTGTTGCGACCATCGCCCTGATACTTCCATCTTTGGAGCGCCATGTCTGATCGCAAAGTAATTCGTAGAGCTCTTCTAAGTGTCTACGACAAAGATCGACTACTTGAAATTGGTACCGCACTTAGCGCGGCAGGGGTTGAAATTCTTTCAACGGGTTCAACGGCAAAGACATTACAAAGTGCAGGAATCTCAGTCACTGAAGTAAGTCAGTACACCGGCTTTCCTGAGATTATGGGTGGGCGCGTTAAGACGCTTCATCCCCGAGTGCACTCTGGAATCTTGGCAGATCAAAACAATCCCGAACATTTAGCTGCAATTAAGGCTTTAGATATTGAGGCTTTTGATTTAGTAATTATTAATTTATATCCATTTGCTGCAACTATCGCATCGGGTGCAGATTTTGCCGAGTGCATTGAGCAGATTGATATTGGTGGACCATCAATGCTTCGCGGCGGTGCAAAGAACCATGGCTCGGTAGCGGTTATTTGCCAGACTTCCCAATACGATCAATTGTTAGCTGCGATTAAGGCTGGCGGGTTTACTGAAAGTGAACGCAAACAATTAGCTCTTGAGGTTTTTAGAACTACAGCTGAATATGATTTAACAATCGCTAATTGGCTTGGCCAGGGAGAAGATTTACCAGAGTGGTTTGGGCGAATTTGGCATCGCGAAAATACGTTACGTTATGGTGAAAATCCACATCAAAGCGCAGCGATTTATTCTGGTGGACCTGTCGGAATCGTTAATGCAATCCAGTTGCACGGAAAAGAGATGTCTTTCAATAACTACACCGATGCCGATTCTGCATGGCGCGCAGTACTAGATCATCGTGATCCAGCTGTAGCAATTATGAAACACGCCAATCCATGTGGCATTGCAGTGTGTGCATTAGGTGTGGCAGTTGCTTACCAGCACGCACATGAATGCGACCCAATCTCTGCATTTGGCGGAGTTGTTGCAGCCAACCGAAAAGTTGATTTAGCAATGGCTACACCTTTATCTGATGTATTTACTGAAGTTCTGATTGCTCCGGATTTTGATGAAGATGCCTTAGAACTACTGATGAAAAAACCTTCAATTCGAATTCTAAAATGTTCAGTGCCATCCATTTCTCCATTAGAACTCCGTCCCGTTTCGGGTGGAGTCTTGCTGCAAGAAACTGATTTAGTAGATGCACCTGGTGATTTACCAATTAATTGGAAGCAAGTCAGTGGAGAAGCAGTCGATGAGCAAACCATGAAGGATTTAGAGTTTGCATGGCGCAGTGTCAGAAGCGTAAAAAGCAATGCGATTTTGTTAGCGAAAGATACCGCTTCAGTTGGAATCGGAATGGGCCAAGTTAATCGCGTTGATTCTGCAAAGTTAGCTGTTGATCGTGCGGGCGTTCGCGTGAAGGGATCAGTTGCTGCAAGTGATGCGTTTTTCCCATTTGCTGATGGGCTACAGATTTTGATTGATGCCGGAGTAGTTGCTGTCGTCCAACCAGGTGGCAGTGTTCGCGACGAAGAGGTAATTGCCGCTGCTCAAGCTGCCGGGATTGCGATGTTCTTCACAGGCGTACGTCATTTCTCTCACGCCTAACGGGCTATTAGTATGGGTGCCATGAGCGCACAAATTTTAGATGGCAAAGCATTAGCTTCAAAAATAAAAGGCGAATTAGCTGTTCGCGTTGCCGAACTTAAGTTACGGGGAATTACTCCCGGACTTGGAACTGTGCTCGTTGGTGATGACCCAGGTTCACATTCATATGTTGGCGGCAAACACCGTGATTGCCATGAGATTGGCATTAACTCAATTCGAGTTGATCTGCCAGAGAATGCAAGTGAAGCCGATGTTATGGCTGCGATTAAAGATTTAAATGCATCCCCAGAATGCACTGGATACATTGTTCAATTGCCATTGCCAAAAGGAATCAATACGCAAAGAATTCTCGAGGCGATTGATCCTGCAAAAGATGCCGATGGATTGCACCCGATGAACTTGGGACGTTTGGTTTCTGGTTATGACGCACCACTGCCATGTACTCCACATGGAATCGTTGAGCTTCTGACTCATTATGGAATAAGTACAAAGGGTGCAGAAGTTACGGTTATTGGTCGTGGACTTACGGTTGGGCGTCCACTTGGTTTATTGCTTACTCGTAAACAAGAAAATGCCACGGTAACTTTGACGCATACTGGTACAAAAGATTTAACCACGCATACTAAGAATGCTGACATCATCGTGGCTGCTATCGGGCAAGCACATTTTTTAAAGGCCGACATGATTAAAGCTGGCGCTGTTGTTATAGATGTTGGTATTTCACGTACTGAAAAAGGTTTGCTTGGCGATGTAGATCCTTCCGTAATGGAAGTTGCTTCATGGGTTGCACCAATGCCCGGGGGAGTCGGTCCAATGACTCGTGCGATGCTGGTTAAGAATGTTGTCGATGCATGCGGATAAATGACCGCGTATTAACAATCGTAAGTAATGTAATAATTGTGATTGGCATTGCGCTAGGGATATTTGGGATTGTGCGAGGTGGGTCACTTTTTATCGCAGTTGGTACGGCGGGAATCGCAATTAAGGCCCGTCATCAACGTAAATTCGACTTCTATTTCCCGTTGTTAA
>JBAXIC010000008.1:0-36470 GCA_037138575.1 Actinomycetes bacterium | reverse complement strand
GGCCCACTTCTAACTTTTCGGGCAAGCGGATTGCATTTTTAATGGGAACTAAATACGCGCCTTCTTTAGGAACCAGAGAGGGCGTCTACAAATGCTTTGACGCAGGTTTCAATTTCATCAGCTGTATGGCTGGCGTTGAGTTGAATCCGAATACGGGCTTTGCCCATAGGAACTACTGGATATGAAAATGCAACGGCATAGATGCCACGATCAAAGAGCGCTTTGGCCATAGAAACAGCTACATGTTCATCGCTAAACATAACCGGGACAATTGCATGTTCACCAGGCAATAAATCAAAACCACTTTCGGACATTAGTTTGCGAAACAGCGCTGCATTTTCCATGGTCTTCTTTGCTAACTCTGGATGCGCGGCAATTAAATCAAGAGCTGCAATTGTTCCGGCAACAACCATGGGTGGGACAGAGTTTGAAAATAGATAGGGGCGGGCTTTTTGGCGCAGCATGTCAACAATTGCGGGGTGGCGCGAAGAGATATATCCACCTGATGCTCCCCCAAGTGCTTTACCTAAAGTGCCAGACAAAATATCAATTCGATCTTGCACGCCAAATAATTCGGGAGTTCCGGCCCCTGTTTTGCCTATAAAGCCCGTGGCATGAGAATCATCAACCATGACTAGGGCGCCGTACTTTTCGGCTAGATCGCAGATGCCTTCAAGAGGTGCGAAATAGCCGTCCATTGAAAAGACGCCATCGGTGACGATTAAAATATTCTTGGCATCTTTGGCAGCAATAAGTTGAAGTTCAAGATCGGCTAGATCTCTGTTGCTATATCTAAAACGCTTAGCTTTGCACAATCTGACTCCGTCGATGATTGATGCATGGTTTAAAGAGTCAGAGATGATTGCGTCGTTTTCATCCAGCAGTGCTTCAAATACGCCGCCATTTGCATCAAAACAGGAAGGAAAGAGAATCGTTGCTTTGGTGCTTAAGAAATGAGTGAGTTTTTCTTCTAGAACAATGTGTTGGCTTTGCGTGCCGGCAATAAATCGAACACTCGCCATTCCAAAACCATAGGTATCTAACGCGCTTTTGGCGCCAGCTATGACCTTTGGGTTGTTAGCAAGTCCCAAATAATTATTGGAACAGAAGTTAAGTAAATCTTTACCAGAAGCATTTATATCAACTGCTTGTGCTCCGGTCATAGGCCGTTCGCGCTTTAATAATCCGGCAGAATCCAGCGCAGTTAATTTGGCTTTTAGCCCGTCAATGAAACCAGCTACCGAGGACATCGTTAGCTCCAGTCCAAGATAATTTTGCCGCAGTTGCCGGTTCGAGCGAGTTCGAAAGCTTGTTGCCATTCGCTAGCATCAAATCGGTGTGTGATGACTGGTGAAATATCTAAACCTTTTTTAACCATGGAGTTCATGGAGTACCAGGTTTCATACATTTCACGGCCATAGATTCCCTTGATAGTAATCATGTGGGTGACAACTTTGGCCCAATCAAAAGAGATGGGATCTTTCGGCAAACCAAGAGCTGCAATGCGCGCACCATGTCCGACGTTTGAAAGAATCATCGGCATTGCACTTTGGTGCCCACTCATCTCAAAGGCGACATCAAAGCCCTCTTTCATCCCTAAGTTTTGCATGGTGTCGGAAAGCTCATGGGTAGAGATATTTATTGCAGCATCTACTCCCATTTTTCGGGCTAAATCCAAGCGATATTCATTGACATCGGTAATTACGATAAATCGCGCACCGACAAAACGTGCAATAGCCGCAGCCATTAATCCAATTGGGCCGGCACCTGTTATCAGTACATCTTCACCAACCACTGGAAAACTCAACGCCGTATGAACAGCATTTCCAAGTGGATCAAATATTGATGCCAGATCTAAATCGATATCTTGCGGATGCAGCCAGACATTGCTCTCGGGTACAACTACGTATTCGGCAAACGCGCCATCTCGATTAACGCCAACTCCAATTGTGTTCATGCATAAGTGACGCCGACCAGCACGACAGTTACGGCAAAGCCCGCAGACAATGTGACCCTCACCTGAAACAAGATCGCCAACTTTGGCCGTTGTGACTTCACTTCCGACTTCACTGACGATACCCACGAACTCATGTCCCGGAATAAAAGGGGGCTTAAGATTTTGATCGGCCCACGAATCCCAACTTTCAATATGCAGGTCAGTTCCACAAATCCCTGTTTTGCGTACGCGAATCTTCACATCATGAGGACCTGTAATTGGTTCGGGCACATCACGAAGTTCTAGCCCTGGACCGCGTTGTGCTTTATAGAGCGCTCTCATGAGATAACTCCTTCGCTGTTATTACTTCAAAGAATAAGCGGTGCGGGCGTTTTTAAAGGCGATCGAGTCACAGACATGCTTAGCATCGGCAAGTGACCACTCCCCTTTTTCTACCCAATCACTAAGGACTTCAAAGAGCCCGTTTCGAAATAAACGTGTACCAAGGTAAGTAAGTTCTGGCAATCCCCAGGCATCTGAAGAAAAGAGAATCTTGCTAAATGGTGCAAGCTCTAAGGATTCAGCGATGATTGCTGGAGATCGTGCGCCAGAGTAGTTAACAGCTAGACCAACATCTAAATAAACATTTCGAAACATCTGGGCCAAGTATCCAGCGTTGCGTTGATATGGATAGTTGTGCAGAAGAAGAATTGGAACATTGAGTTTTTCGGTAATACGAATTAATTCAGTCATCAAAAGGGGATCACATTTATGCAGATTTAAATCTGGATCGCCATAACCAATGTGGAATTGAATAGGCAATTTAGTATCTATGCCGGCCCAGATAATGTGGCGAATAATGACTGGATCAGTAATGCGCGAATCATTGCCGGCATCGATCGAAGCAAACCATATATCTAAGGCCTTTTGAAGTTCTTGGCCTTCTGGGCGCTTAGGATCAAAATCCAAACCAATGCGATAGGCAGCGATTGTCTTAAGACCAACAGCATGCTTTGCTTTTTCGTGTAGATAAGTTGCAAAAGTTGAAGCGAAATTTTCTGCACTTGTGCCACTTGTTTCGGCATGCGTCTGTGCAAGAGTTTCAAGACGCAATATCTCATCAAACTTTGCTCCAGTAAGTTTTTGCATGCCGTCGATGCCATGGATCTCATCGCCTTTGAAACCAGTTTCAAGAAGGAAGTGATCGATCTTGGCAGCGTTTAACAAAATGTGATTGACCTTTTCATTTCCAAGCTCGATACGACGAGTGAAGTAATCATGGGCCGATGCATGCTTTTCAAGGCCAAGAAGCGGCGCGCACCAGCGGCGAACCGCAAAACCAACTTGAGTATCCAGAGCTTCATCAAGAGTCTTTGGCGTGCGATCAGATTCAGTAATCATGTTAGAAAAATGTTCTACTGAAGGGTTATCGCGCACAACACCATGAACATGGTGGTCAATCAACTTCAACTCTTCGATGTGTTCCTTGAGGGCCTCAGTAGACGCTGACATAGCGGGCGCACCTTTCTTCTGGTGTTAGTGAGTCTAACTCTTGTGCTTCATTAGCGCGGATTTCAATAAATGTTTTAAGTAACACTGGGTCAAACCAGCTCTTTACTGTTTCATCCTTATCCAGCGCTTCAAGGGCTTCAACAAGTGTCGTTGGCATTGAAACAACGTTTGCAGATCCCTCTAACTCCTCATCGATAATATGATCGATAGTAAGTTTGCCGCTCAACCCCTCGCGCATTGCATGAATCAAGGTCCCTAAAACAATCCACGGATTTGCCGTGGCATCGGCGGCGCGATATTCGATATTAAATGTCTTGGTAACGTCGTTAGATTTAATGGTGATTTGTGGGCAAATACGCAGCAATGCTTCACGGTTTTGTTTTGCTACGCAGATACCGCCTGCGCTCCAACGATGTGGCTGCAAGCGGTAGAAGGAGATCTGACTGGGGGCGGTGAGCGCCACGATTGCACGTGCATGTTCAAGAATTCCGGCACATGCTGATTCGGCTTCAACTGAAAGATTGCCTGGCCTTGATTCTGCGTAGGTAATCGGTGATCCATTTCTCCATAGAGAAAGGTGTACATGAACGCCATTACCAACTAAATCCGGTCCAAGCAGCGGAGCAAATGTTGCAACAAGTTGAAAACGCTTTGCAGTATCCCTGACTAATTCGCGCAACATAATTGCTCGATCTGCAGCAACTCTGGCCGGAGCCGGTCCAAGTGTTACTTCAAATTGACCACTTCCATATTCAGGTAAAAAGGTCTCGGGATCAAATCCATTTTCATTAAGGATTAATAGAAGCTCTTGAGAAAATTGATCAACGTTGCGATATGCATCAAAACCAAATGGAAGGCCACCGATTTTGCTTCCATCGGCATGAGATAGCGCGAACTCGTGTTCAAAAGAGACCATTACTTGAATATCAAAATCTCTATCCAATGCGTCGATGGCGTTATCTAAAAACGTACGAGGACATTGCGCCCATGGGCTTCCATCGATATTGCGTTGGTGAGCTAAATAGAATCGAGTCGATGCGCCATCTGCATACGTTGGCGGAACAATTGCCATCGCTTGTGCATCTGGAACAAGGCGTAAATCACCAAGGGCGCCAAATGCATTACCGTCTGCGATTCCACCAAATGCACTCATTGCTAGATCAGCAGGAACCCAGCCAACACCTTCGCCGGATTCGATTACTTTTGGAAATGGGCCACTTCGGCCCCGAACATGAGCGACAAGATCACATGTTGCAATAAAGGCCCAAGGTTGGTTCATATTAAGGAACGAGCGCTATTACGCGCGCTGGAGAACCTGATCCCCCAACGAGTGGAAGAACGCCAACAACTATCCAGGCACCTATCGGAGGAAGTGCCTTGAGGTTTTGAAGATTTTCTAAATGCCATAAACCCTTTGGGTGTGAGACTTGAGAGTGCACAGGAAAGTCAGCTTTGTTTCCTGGATCGATTCCAAGTGTGTCGATTCCCAATCCCGCTGCTTCGCGTTCATTTACTAAGTACTTAGCTGCTTCAACGCCAAAGCCAGGAAAATGTAGATCCCCCTCTGGGCCGGCATATTTAACTGAATCGGAATTAAAATCTTCCCAACCAGTGCGCAACAAAATCGCTGCACCTTTAGGAATTTCACCGTTCTTTGCTTCAAATACTTTTACTTGTTCGAGAGTTAAAACTGCATCGGCATCGCCGGCAATTTCTGCAGAGATATCGATAACAACTGCGGGACGGACCAAAGTGCTTGCCGGAATCTGATCGACAGTAGCTTTGCCCTCAATGAAATGACATGGTGCATCAAAATGCGTACCAGTATGTTCGAAAAACGAAACTTTCCGTGCAAAGTAACCATCGTGTGCAACAGTGACAACCGTTTCCATTTCTGGTGACGGCGCCCCTGGCCACATGATGATATCTGTGCCTAGTGGAATCGTTAGATCGACAACCTTTGCATTTTGTAACATGTGTTAATTCATCCCCCGCAGTTGTTATTGATAGTAGTTTTATTAACGAGCCGCAGAAAGATTTTCGTCGGCTAGTAGTTTTTCGCCCAACTTCTTTGTGAAAGCTGGTCGTGCCCAAACAGCAACTAAGCCAGCAAGTAACCAGATCGCGCTAACGATTGGATACATACGGGCAGCTCCGCTTGCTGGGAATGGAATCACGTTGCGATACAAGGTGTAAATCAAAACAATCAAACCAGCGATTGGAATGATGATTTCCCATGTAGCAGCACGCTTAACACCTGAGAAGAATAGGAACTTAACTGCACCGATTGTTGCAAGAACATACACAGCAACCAAGATAAGAGTTCCGATTACACCACTACCAAGGAAGATATCGAATGGCTTTGCGTTACCAATCAAGGCCCACAAGATAATGATGAGAGCTACAGCGCCTACGATCATGCGAGTAGCAGCTGTTGGAGTTCCATTCTTTGCAGAAATTGATGACAAAGCAGAACTGCCACTGTCACGGCCGATTGCAAACAACATACGAGATGCGCCTACAACACAAGCTAGAGCGCAACCAAATGCGCTTACTGCTGCGCCAAGTGTGATGATTGTTCCGATCCAAGAACCGATATATGTGGTTCCAAGATCACCCATCAATGAGCCTGAACTAATAAATGCTTTAACTCCAGCATCGCTGGTACCAAAGCCCATTACTTCAACTGCAGTTACGAATACGAAGTAAACGCCACCGAAGATTGCAGTACCAAGCATTGCGCGAGGGATATCTTTACGTGGGTTCTTTGCTTCTTCTCCCAGAGTTGCTGCAGCTTCAAAGCCAGCAAATGAAAGGAAACCAAAGACAACGCCAAGAAATACTGTTGAACCGCCAGTGCCCTTTGGAATTGAGAAGACCGACCAGTCAACACCTAGCCCACCAGGAGCAGTGCCACCAATGAGCTTAGAAAGAACAATAAATGCGGTGATAAGAATAAGGACAACGGTTACAGCTTCTACTGTTAGAAGTAGGCGAGTTCCGTTACGTGCAGGGACGATGGCGAGGAAGTATGCAAGTACTAATGCAATGGCGCCAACTAGGAAGCCTGCGGTGTCTGGTTGATTGTTCCAGAGTCCAATTTCATCGAGGAATTTAGCACCAAAGATTCCAGCAGCCATTGAAGTAACACAGCCGTAGAAAATATAGGTACCGATCAATCCCCAACCGGCAACTACGCCAGAGCGAGGACCAGTAGTTGCTCCAACAAAACCATAAACGCTACCTGCGTGGTGAAAGTTTTGTGTGAGTCGTACGAAGCCATAAGCAACAAGAAGGACGCCGATAGTTGCTAATGCAAATGCAACTGGAACTGCGCGACCAACTGTTGTAGCTGTTCCCTGTGGATTGATGTTTGCTGCCATGGATGGGGCCATGAGTGCAACTGAAATTCCAATTGCTTCCCAGATATTAAGGTTTTTAACTAAACCTTTTGCTCCTGAATCGGTCATTAATTTCTAGCCTTTCCTAAAGATATAGCGAGCTAAATTGCTGACCGAATTAGTATTCCAGCGCAACCCCGCGAATAAAAGGTTTTTGAGAGGCAAATGTGAAGAAATTATTAATAGCTGTCGCGATAAAAAACCTACTAGAAAGTAACAAAGGTATTAAGACGCGCCCATTCATCTCCTTCTTGCAAAGCGCGTGTATATTCCGCGCGCCTTGTTGCCGATATACATCGGGCCATTAACTCGCCAAGCCCGGCAGTAATCACTTCATCTTTTTCAAGTGCTTCAATTGCCTCTAGTTGATTACTTGGCAGTGGACGAATATTGCATTCGCGCGCTTGCTCGGGAGTCAATAACGCAGGGTCACGATGAGCAGGTTTTGGGGGTGACATCTTATTTTCAATTCCATCTAATCCCGCCAAGATCACTGCAGCCAATGCTAGATAAGGATTACTTGTTCCATCACTGGTTTTCAATTCAAGATTAATTGATTCTGCTTCACGTCCAGTAAATGGACTAGCAACGCGTACGGCGCATTCGCGGTTGTCGTAACCCCAGGAAATAGTTGAACCAGCCCAAGAGTGAGGCTTTAAGCGCTGATAAGAAACAAATGAAGGGCAGGTCAGAGCAAGCACTGCTGGCAAATGTTCAAGTAAACCGGCGACAAAGTTCTTACCTAACTCTGAAATCTCAGTCTGAGCTTGCGGATTGTGAAGCAGATTAGTTTTCCCATCTAGTGTCCACAATGAGAAGTGCAGATGAGCACCTGATCCAATTCCATCTACAAAAGGCTTAGGTGCAAATGAGGCATGCAAACCATGCTGAACTTCTGCAGTGCCACGGATAGTGTCGCGAAACTTTAAATGTTGATCAGCTGCAGCCAATGCATTGGTGTATTTAAGAACTATCTCTTGTTGTCCAGGTCCGTATTCATTAATAGCTTGCTCAACAATAAATCCTTGATCGGTTAGGTTATCGACCATGTCATCAATGACAGCGCTGGCACGATCCATTCCTGAACTTGAGTAAACCGGTCCATTAGCCCAAGGTTGCAGGCCATTTTCAGTATCTTCGGCTAAATAAAACTCAGATTCAAAGGCTGCAAATATTTGGATGCCTGCAGCGTGCGCTTTTTCAATTGCATTCTTGAGCACTGTACGAGTACATCCGCCCCATGGACTGCCATCCTGCTCACGTAAATCGCTCAACATACTTGAGGTTCGATTGAGCCACGGTAATTCAGTGTAAGTATTATGATCAGGAATAATTCGGACTTCACCAACTGGCTCCATGCCATCAACTGGAATCAAATCTTCAAAGATATTTACGGCGTTCTGAGCGCGAGTCAGTCCTACACCTTCACTTAGTTTTGAAGCCGCTTCAGAGGCATGCACTGTCTTGCCGCGAATGACACCTGCTGGGTCACAATAAAGAAACCTAATGAGGCGGATATTATTTTCAGAAACATTATCCATGATCTCTTTGCTGTTCATGTGAACATTATTACCGTTCACCTGGGCGCGAGCAAGGAGAAATTACAATATTCTCATTATGTGGTGGGTAAAAAGCTAAGAATTAATTGCCGCTAGCTACATAGTCGCGCAAAGCTGTGCGCTCTGAATCGATTTCTTGGACATAGTTCTTAACTACATCACCGATAGAAACGATTGAAAGAAGCGCGCCTTCGGCATCGACGATAGGCACGTGGCGGATACGGTGTTCAGTCATCATGATCATTAACTCAGCAACGGTTGTTTCGGCGGTGCAGGTGTGCACATCGGCGGTCATAATGTCGCGAACATGCATCTCTACTAACTGATCTAACTTACCGGGCATAGCGCGCACAACATCGCGTTCTGAAACGATGCCATCGATCTTCTTGCCATCGCTAGAAACAACCAATGCGCCAACGTGGTGGGTATTAAGTGCGTTGACTAAATCATGAACACTGGCACTAGCTGAAATGGTTTCAACGTGCTTGCCTGAAATAATGCTGCTGATCTTCATGGCTCACCCTCTCCTTTTGCCTGGGTAGTAATAGTGATACCCACCCGGTACTAAAAGCAATAGTTTGGAGTGGCATTTACAAATTCATGAAGCGTTCACCGGCCTTTCATTGCCACGCCTTATGCTTTTTAAGACTCTCTTTACAATCACATCATGAGAAAAACACCGTTTTGGGCCAAGGGCTCTGCCATTGTGATTACGGCCGTACTTGCAGCATGTGTCCTTACAGGCTGCTCCAAGAAGACATCAGCGACGGCATATCCAGCCGATGCAATCCGTGAAGAGATTGGTGCCACCCAAATAAAGGTGATGACATTTAATATCTTCATCGGCGGCGGCGCGGTTGATTTTGCCAAGGTAATCGAAGCAATCAAGCTTTCAGGGGCCGATGTAGTTGGTTTACAAGAGGCCGAAGGAACAGCGCCAAAGATTGCTGCGATGTTGGGGTGGGCCTATGCCGATGAGCGCTTGCAGATAATCTCGAAGTATCCATTGATTCAACCTGGCGATGGCGCTGGATTGTATACATATGTTCAACTCTCTCCTGGTCAGGTATTTGCTATGTCAAATATCCACTTGCCATCTGATCCATACGGTCCATATCAAATAAATGAAGGCGCAGATCTAAAGACAGTTTTAAAATCAGAAGTAGATACACGCATGCCAGTTGTAAATAAATTCCTGCCCACATGGAAAAGATTGCTCGATGAAAAAATGCCACTTGTTATTACTGGTGACTTTAACTCACCAAGCCACCTTGATTGGATCGAATCAACTGTTGATCAACGTCCTGCAATGAAATTTCCTGTTGCATGGCCAGCATCAAAATCAATTGCTGATTTAGGGATGCTAGATACATTCCGCGTGATTCATAAGGATCCAAAGAAGGTCCCAGGAATTACGTGGACACTTGGATATCCATATCCTCGCATTGCAGCTGATGAAACCGTTGATCGCATTGACTTTGTTTGGGTACCAACTGGGACCAAAGTTTCCGGTAGCGGAATCGTTGGACCAACTGGTGGGCCAGATGTTGAATTCGGAGTCTTGCCATTTCCATCTGATCACTTAGGTGTTGTTTCAACATTTGAACTAGATCCCGTTGAGCCACCTGCATATATCGCCACAGATTCAAATCGTTACCAGCAAGGCGATCCAATTACCGTTGCCTATCACGGCCCACTTGGTGATGAAGACACAATGGCAATTGTTAAAGCAGGCGACGATCCACTCACACGTGCGATTACTTCAACACCACCACAAGAGGCTGGGTACTTTGGTCAACTGCGAATCGGCTCTGGCAATTTAACAGCCGGAAAATATGAAGTTGCACTGATTTCAGCTAGCAAAACCTTGCAGCGCGCGGCTTTTTGGGTCGTTAATCGTGGGGCTTTTCCCTCAGTTAGCACAGATAAGAGCACCTATGCCAGCGGGTCACCGATTCAGATTTCTTGGAAAAATAGTTTTGGCAGAAAGTTCGATTGGGTCGGAATCTTTTCTACAAAGAGCTCAGATATCTATTACACACAATCTAGTTTTCACTACACCGATGCCACAGTTGATGGCAGTTACTCGGTAACTTCTGACGAAACTGGCGGTGCATTGCCTGCGGGAGAATACGAAGTACGGTTTATGAGCGACGATGGTTACGTGGTTCTTGCTGCCCAGAAATTTTCCGTTTACCGCAAGAGCTAATTAATCAACTATCCAGGTGTCTCCGGAGTTCAGAAGCTTCTCTAGATCCCCTGGTCCATCTTTAGCAATCACGGAATCAAGCTGTTCGTGAACCAACGCCCCGTATGAAGGGCGAATAACATCACGGAAAACTCCGATAGGTGTGTGCTCAAGTGATGATCCTGAGAGGCGAGAGAGAGAAAATGCATATGAAGGATCTGGATCATGGGCATCGTGAACCACTAACTGGGATTCATCGACAGTGGTGAGGTCAACGAGCTTAAGTGATGCGCCTTCGCGAATAACTCCAGTAGTTGCAGATTTAATGGGTTGGCCATGAACCATCTGCAAAAGTGCGCCCTCTTTTGTTTCATTATCTTTAACCTGATCAAATGCACCATCGTTAAAGATTGGGCAGTTTTGATAGATCTCGATAAGAGCTGAACCTTTGTGCGCTGAAGCTTGACGCAACACTTCAGTGAGATGTTTGCGATCGCTATCAATTGTGCGGGCAACAAATGATGCTTCAGCGCCAAGTGCAAGTGAGACTGGATTAAATGGAGTATCTAATGATCCATAAGGCGTTGACTTTGTAATCTTGCCCTGTTCGGATGCTGGTGAATATTGGCCTTTAGTTAATCCGTAGATGCGGTTGTTAAACAATAAAATCTTTAGTTCAACGTTTCGGCGAAGTGCGTGAATCAAATGGTTTCCACCGATTGATAGCGCATCACCATCTCCGGTGATTACGAAGACGGTTAAATCGGGACGGCTGATAGCAAGGCCCGATGCAATTGCAGGTGCACGACCATGGATTGAGTGCATTCCAAATGTATTTAAGTAATAAGGAAAACGTGAAGAACAGCCAATGCCTGAGATGAAGACGATCTTCTCGCGTTCGATACCAAGCTCAGGCAAGAAAGATTGCATGCTAGAAAGAATGGAGTAGTCACCGCAACCAGGGCACCAACGCACCTCTTGGTCAGAGGTGAAATCCTTTTTCGTTAAGGCGATATCAGTCATTGTGTAGTACCCCCATCGCAGCTTCGACCAGTTCGGCAGTTGTAAACGGTAATCCGCGCACCATGTTGTAGCCCACGATGTCCTTTAAGAATTTAGCGCGAAGCAGCATTGCTAACTGACCTAAATTCATTTCTGGTGTGATTACCTTTGGATATTTCTCAAGGATTGCGCCTAAGTTCTTAGGAAACGGAGCAATGTATTTAATGTGGGCTTGCGCAACTTTCTCACCATTATTGCGCAATGTTTCCACGGCAGAAGCAATGGGGCCGTAAGTAGAACCCCAGCCAAGAAACAGAACTTGGGCATCCCCCGTTGGATCATCGACTTCAATATCTGGAACTTGGATTCCATCGACCTTTGCTTGACGTGTTCGCACCATAAAGTCATGGTTTGCTGGTTCGTAATTAATCGCACCAGTCTTATCCTGCTTTTCAATTCCACCGATGCGGTGTTCGATTCCCTTTGTACCTGGAATCGCCCAAGGCCGCGCGAGAGTTTCTGGATTGCGTTCGTAAGGCATAAAGTTTTCTTGAGTCTTGGCAAAATCAACGGTTAAATCTGGAAAATCTTTTACATCTGGAATCTTCCATGGTTCTGAACCATTGGCGATGTAACCGTCCGAGAGCAAAATAACTGGAACCCGGTACGTAGTTGCAATACGCACGGCTTCCATAGCCATCTCAAAACAATCACTTGGAGTTGATGTAGCCAGAACCGCTACTGGTGATTCACCATTTCGACCATACATCGCTTGAAGTAAATCGGCCTGTTCGGTCTTGGTGGGCAATCCTGTCGATGGGCCGCCGCGTTGAACGTTGACGATAATGAGTGGGAGTTCGAGCATCACGGCTAAACCAATGGTTTCACCTTTAAGTGCAAGGCCTGGTCCTGACGTTGTTGTTACTCCCAAAGCCCCACCGTAAGAAGCACCTAATGCTGAACCAACGGCTGCGATCTCATCTTCGGCTTGAAAAGTAGTGACACCAAATTTCTTGTGTTTTGAAAGTTCATGAAGAATTTCAGAGGCAGGGGTAATTGGATATGAACCCAAGAACAATGGAATTTTCGCTTGATGCGCTGCGGCAATTAATCCATATGAAAGCGCGGTATTGCCGCCGATATTTTTATATTTACCGGGTGGCATATGTGCAGAAGCGATTTCATATGAGTTTGCAAAATCTTCAGTTGTTTCTCCGTAGTTCCAACCGGTGCGGTATGCAATCAAGTTAGCTTCCAAAATATCTGGCTTCTTTGCAAATTTAGCTTTCAAGAACGCTTCTGTTGCCTCAGTTGGACGGTGATACATCCAAGAAAGCAAACCTAAGGCAAACATATTCTTAGAACGCTCTGCCTCTTTGCGTGTTAAAGGAAGTTCAGAGAGCGCAGAAACCGTCATAGAAGTCAGTGCAACTGCATGCAATTTGTAACTATCGAGTGATCCATCTTCAAGAGGATTTGTTTCATACCCAACTTTGCTTAAATTGCGTGTTGAGAACTCATCTTTATCTACGATAATTGTTGCACCGCGTGGAATATCTTTAATGTTAGCTTTTAATGCGGCGGGGTTCATTGCTACTAAAACATCAGGTGCATCACCCGCTGTTCGTACGTGGTGATCTGCAAAGTGAAGTTGAAAAGATGAGACACCTGGCAGAGTTCCTTGAGGTGCGCGAATTTCTGCAGGAAAGTTAGGAAGCGTAGATAAATCATTTCCTAAACTGGCGGTGTCCATTGTGAAGCGATCACCGGTGAGTTGCATTCCATCTCCACTGTCTCCGGCAAATCTGATAACTACGGATTTAACGGCGACAATTGGTTTGCTCATGAGCCACATCTTGCCACCGCAAGGCTGCTAGGTCAGTAGATTTCACTCATCTCTTGCATCACTTTTGTGCACGCCTGAGAGTTACCCCTGAGGTTTCCGCGATTTCCCAAATGAAACTGACAGGGATGGCCAGTAAGTTAACCCAGTGAAGAAATTTATCGCCATAGCCCTTGCTTTTATTGTCATGTCACCTGTTGCTGCCATTGCTATGGGATCAGGCGATAAGTTCTCGGATGCACAGACAGGCCTTACATATACGGTTTACAAGCCAAGCAACACCTTGGGGCTCAAGGCAACCACTTTCAATCTTCTAGCGTGCGCACCAGGAAAAGAAGAGTGGATTTACATTAAATATGGTGGCACAACTCGATATTTAGAAATCATGCAGACTATGGCAAAAGTTAAATGCTCTGATCCTGGTCTTTCAAAGTATTTACGTGTTGCAACAATTAATGGAGTGAGTGCAAAAGTTTATGTTTATTGCGATCCTGCTAAAGCCGCCGCCTTCAAACAATGCGGTGTTAACGATATTGGCCGCGTCGGTGGCTACTTAATATTTACGACAAAGGCAGCAAAAGGATTAAAGGGAACAGAGATTCAAGTTCAAGGCATAGGTGGTATCACGTATTCACAGTTATTGACTGTGGCTAAATCCCTAAAAACTGTGAAGGCAAGTGGAACAACGTTGCCCGAGGCATATCCTCCCGAGATGATCAATCCATACGATGCCACAAAGGTCTCTGTACACCTAGGCAACTCTGTTGTGCTTGCAGTGGGAGATCCTGAAAATTGGAGCGCACATATCTTAGAACCCGGCATACTTGAATTTATTCCCGGTGGTAACCAAGGCACGTACACAACTAACCCAGCTTTAAAAGCTTTAGCTGTTGGTACAACTGTGGTGCATTTAGTTAATGCCAGTGATATCTCTAAGGTCTATGAAGTCGAAATTACTGTTACCGGTTAATTATAACTAACACTGCTGCTAACAAAAGAGTTAAAGCAATAACTGCAGATTGCTTCTTTCCTAAGCGTTGTGGCAGGCCTTGAATCTGAGAGATTTGATCTTGATCCATATCCTTAATGACATTTAAGAAGTGAAAAGCCACTCCTAACAAGGCACCGGCGGTTGTGATCCAAATAGGAGGGTTGCGATCAACGGAGTAGTACATCGATGCTGGAAGAGCTGCACAGGCAATTGCATATGGCAAAGGTGAAAAGCCTGAGTATTTAAAGTAAAAGTTGTATGCAATTCCACAACCAACACCGAGTAGATAAACACTTCCACCTTTTGGACCCAATGGCCCAAGCAAGTTTGCAAGGATTGCAAAGGGCAGCAGAATAAAAGTAGATCTGCGAAGCTTGGCGAAAGATATCGTGCCCGCAACTAATGGTTTATTAGTTCGGTTATGCGTTAAATCATCTTGATAGTCATATAAATCATTGCTCCAACCAATAAGCAGTTGGCCAAGAAATACCGTAAAAGCAATTACGTAGGCTGGGCCTTCCCACCAGAGAATTGTGCCTAGAACAAATGAAATTGAAGTGATAAGTAAAGTTGGTCCAAAGTGAGCGGCAATTAGATAGGCGCGTATTTTTTTCATAAGCTCGGCAGAAACTGTTTTGCAACGCCGTTGCGGGCAAAGGCTAAAAGCGTTAATCCAAACTCAGCGGCAAGGTCTACGGCTAAAGATGTGGGAGCACTGACTCCTACTAGCGCTGATATTCCAGCACAGACTGCTTTTTGAACGAGTTCGTAACCGACGCGACCAGAAACCACAAGCGTCCAATCACTAAGTGGCAGCCTGTGATCCATCAACGCTGCGCCAATTACTTTATCGACGGCGTTATGTCGGCCCACATCTTCGCGCACCCACACTGCTGACCCTTGCGGATTGACCAGAGCAGCAGCATGCAGACCACCTGTTTTTTCAAAGATTCGTTGGCGACCTTCCAGAAGCTGTGTCATCTTTGCTAAATCTTGAATCGAATGTGTTGCCGCCACAACTTTTTGGATACCCCGTTTATGCAAATCACTAATATTTGTAGATCCGCATACTCCGCAGGCTGAAGTAATAGTGAAGCGGCGTTCCAAAATTCGTACTGATTCCTGGCTATTTTCAGCTACTTCTGCAATGACAACATTTGCACGTTGGCGCAGTGATAAAGATTTATCAGCACAGACTTTGACTGAGATCAATTCATTGGGCGATTTAAGAAAGCCCTCTCCCCATAGAAAACCGGCAGCAAGTTCTAAATCAGCGCCAGGGGTGCGCATTGTGATGCCCAGTTGTTCTTCATTGCTACCCCGCTTAATGCGAATCTCTAGTGGCTCTTCAACAACAACTGAATCAGAGGAAGTCAGATCTGAATCTGTTTTTTGAACCTTTACCCTTGCAATCGATGAGGGAGCAAGCTCATCATTTTCCATGGCGGTAGAACTCGATATTTTCTGCAGGTAGTGGGGTCTTGCCTAAGATCAAATCTGCGGCCTTTTCGGCAACCATCATTACGGGTGCATAGATGTTGCCATTTGTAACGTAAGGGAAAACAGAGGCATCACAAACACGTAGTCCCTCAACGCCATGAACCTTCATAGTCGTGGGATCGACAACAGACATCGCATCGGTACCCATTTTCGCGGTGCATGATGGGTGCAGCGCAGTCTCGGCATCTTTACGGACCCAATCCAAGATTTCCTCATCCGTTGAAACCGATGCCCCAGGAGAAGATTCGCCAGCGTTGTAATCATTCATAGCGGGCTGCGTCAAAATATTTCGCGCCGTCTTTACGGCTTCAATCCATTCACGGCGATCTTGATCTGTAGATAAATAGTTGAACTGCATCGCAGGCTTTTCAAGTGGATTAGTGCTCTTAATCTTTAACCAGCCGCGAGCATCTGAATACATTGGGCCAACGTGGACTTGGTAACCATGTCCGCGAGTATCCCCCGTACCGTCATAGCGAATTGCAAGAGGAAGGAAGTGGAACATTAGGTTGGGATATGCCACATCTTCATTGCTTCGTGTAAAGCCACCGGCTTCAAATTGATTAGTTGCTCCTGGGCCCTTTCTAAAAAATAACCATGCGGCGCCAATAAATGGTCGGCGCCAGAACTGTGTAATCGGTTGCATCGACACTGGTAGTTTGCATTTGTACTGAACATAAACTTCTAGATGATCCTGCAAGTTTGCGCCAACACCAGGTAGATCTTTAACAACTTTGATGCCTAGTTTTTCTAAATCTTCCTTTTTACCAACACCTGATAGCTGCAATATCTGTGGGGTATTAATTGCACCACCTGATAACACAACTTCACGTGTAGTAAAGCTAAGTTTCTTTCCGCGAATTAGCACTTCAACTCCAGTGGCAGTTGTGCCATCAAATAAAACCTTGGTTACATGCGCCCGAGTTTTAACCGTTAAGTTCTTACGGTTCATTACTGGGTATAGGTATGCACGGGCTGCACTTAACCGGCGACCACGATAAACATTTCGATCAAAAGCTGCAAAACCCTCTTGTCGATAACCATTGACATCTTCAGTACGCGGATATCCAGCTTGTTCCGTTGCTTTAAAAAATGCAGCAAATAATGGGCCTTTGATTGGTCCACGTTCTAATTTAAGTGGACCATCATCGCCTCGAAAGGGAGAGTTGGGATCTGCTAAACAATTTTCCATCTTCTTAAAATAAGGAAGGCAGTGTGCATAATCCCAACTGGCCATACCTTGATCTTTAGACCAACGCTCGTAATCCATTGCATTACCGCGTTGCCAAATCTGCCCGTTAATTGAAGATGACCCGCCTAATACTTTTCCGCGCGCATGATAGATGCGTCGGTTATTCATAAATGGCTCTGGTTCGGATTCATACATCCAGTCGTAGTACTTGCTACCAATTGGAAAAGCTAGAGCTGCCGGCATATGAATAAATACATCCCATTTCCAATCACGGCGCCCGGCTTCAAGCACTAGAACTTTATTATTGGGATTTTCACTCAAGCGATTTGCTAATGCACAGCCTGCAGAACCGCCACCAACAATGATGTAGTCATATTGCGAACTCATGCGCGCAAGTCTACTGACAAAACAAGGCCCCTACTTAGTGATTTATACCAAGTAGAGGCCTTGCTTTATAGATAGTTAGTTAGCTAATTACTTACCAACCCATGCCTTCACGACATCAGGATGTGCATCGATCCATTTCTGGGCCGCTGCTTCTGCTGTCATTCCGCCTTCAATATCGGCAGCTACACCGTTCTGGTCATCATTAGTCCATGTGAAGTTCTTAACCAATGATGTAAATGGATCATTGGCATCGTTGAGCTTCTTAGAGATTAACTTAACTAGAGGTGTTGATGGGTAGTCAGTAAGACCACTTGCCTTTGCAGCATCAGACCAGTCGTTCGCAGGGAACTTAACGTGTCCTGTTTCAAGATTAGGAATCTTTGCAAAGAGTGTCCATGGCTGCCATGCGTATCCAAGGAAAGGAGTCTTGTTAGCTTCGGCCTTTGTAAAGCCATCAACTAACGCAGCTTCTGAACCAGAGAAGATAACTTTGTAGTTCAACTTATTAGCTGAAACCATCTTCTCGCCAATAGTTGTGTATCCCGGAGGACCTTCATACCAAGCACCCTTACCGCCAGAATCTGCGGTCTTAAATAGAGCTGCGTACTTGTTGAGGTTCTTTGAATCTGTAATGTCTGGGTACTTTGCAACCATCCAAGGCGCAACATACATACCGATAAGACCGACGTTTCCGTTAAGACCAGCTTCGACAACTGCTCCGCGATCTGCCCAATCCTTCCAACGTCCGCCGCCCCAATCTTCGATAATTACATCAATGGTTCCGGCTTCCATTGCATCATAAGTAGTTGGACCTTCATCCAGAGTTGTCTGAGTGATTGTGCAACCCAATTCTTTTTTGGCGACTTCAGCTACAACTTGCGCTGATGCTGTGTAGCCTGTCCAAGCGTGCATGGCAATTGACCAAGCTCCGCAATTTCCTGAGGTTCCGCTTGCTGCATCATTTACGTTCTTGCTGCAACCTGTTAAAACTAAAGCTGCTGCAATCACAACAGTGATGACTGCTGAACGGCGACCGAATAGTGCCTTCATTAACCCTCCTAAAGAGTTTAAGTATTACTCATAGCCTAGGGCGGGTTAGCCCCTTATGTCAGTAGTTTCTGCGGCTTATTTGCAGGTATTTATGCTGAACGACGTGCACCGGCCTGCATGATTCGGTCGAAAATAACGCCGAGCAACAAGATAGCAGCGCCAGCAATTAATCCCTTGCCCTGTAATTCTGGCTTTGAGTTACCAACAATTACTAAATAGCCAAGTCCACCAGATCCAACAAAGCCGCCGATAACAACTACTGCTAATACATAGATAAGACCTTGGTTTGTTGCTAGCAAAATAGTTTTCTTGGCGGCAGGTAGCTGCACCTTTGTAATAATCTGCCAAGTTGTTGAACCGGCCGCTGTCGCTGCTTCTACTAATGAGTGTGGCACCGCACGAATTCCTTCACAAACAATTTTTACAACGATGGGAATCGCATAAACGATACCTGTAGCAATTGCCGTAAATCTAGTTGGCCCAAAGAGACCAAGCATGGGAACCAAGTAAACGAATGCTGGAAGAGTTTGACCGGCATCTAAAAACGGGCGCAGAATCTTTTCAACCCGATCATTTCGACCAGTCCAGACTCCTAAAGCTAATCCAACAATCATCGTTAACAAAGTTCCGACTATTGTCTGCGTCAAGGTGAGCATCGCTTCAAACCAGAGTCCAGAAAGCACTATGCACATTGCCAAAACAAAGGCGAGAATCGCAGTCCGCGTTCCCCCAATTATCAGAGCAAGCGCAACAATCATTGCGACAGTTACATACCAAGGAGATGCTGATAGCAAAGATTCAAGAGGGTTGAGTATTGAATATGAAATGAAGTCTTTGAATCCAACAGTGAAGATGTAAAGATTATCAAGAACCCAGTTGATTGCATCATTGGTGAAGCGTTCGACTTGTGGCGCAATATTTATCTCTTTTGGCCACACTGCAGCCCAAAGCACCGTGCGAGAAATAAAGGTTGACACGACAGCCGCTGTCGCTGCTGCAATCAAAATGATGCGCTTTCGCTTAATATCTTTTGCCGTAGGTGGAATAAATGACTGTTGTTTCTTAGCCGCCGCGCTAGTGCTGCGATCCATCAAAATAGCAAGGAAAACAACGGCAAATCCGGCAACAAAGCCTTGGCCAACATTTCGAATCGTAAGAGCCCGAATCACCGGAATACCTAGTCCAGGTGCGCCAATTAATGCGGCAATTACAACAAATGAAACCGCAGCCATAACAGTTTGATTTATTCCTAAGACCATCATCTGCTTGGCCATTGGAATTTGAACTTTGGTAAGAGTCTGCTTTTGCGTCGATCCCATAGATTCAGCGGCTTCAATTGGCGATTGATTTAAATTACGAATTGCGTGAGATGTAATACGAATTGAAATAGGAATGGCGTAAATCATTGTTGCAATAGTGGCCGATGCTGCACCAATCATAAAGACAAGTGCAATAGGTGCCATGTAAACCAAAGTTGGCAAAATCTGTGCAAGATCTAATAGTGGAGTCAAGATCTTTAGGACGCGATCAGACAAACCAGCCCAAATACCTAAAGGGATTCCCACTGCTAATGACAATAAGACAGATGCCAAAGTCATTGCGATTGAATCCATCGTGAACTGCCACATTCCTAACGCTCCGCATGCCATCAAAAGCGCGGTAGATAACAATGCGGTCTTCCACTGACTCGTTGCAAAAACAATAAATGCAACTAAAGCAACTACGCCTAACCAGCCAATAACAGGAATCACTGAGTTTGGGGCCGGAACTGCAATGAGATTTCTAATGAACTGAACAAAGCCGTCGATCACGGCTCGAATCGGGTTGAAGAAATAAATGAAGGCCGGGCTCTCGGTTCGGTTTCCACGCAGTTCCAGCGCTTTCTTACCAACAAAAGAAGTAAAGGATGTATTTTCATAGGTGGCGATTTGCAAAGTATTTTTCCCGTGCAGGATGCGAGCAAGGGCTATCCATATCGTTACTGATGCTAATAATAAATAGGACTTACGAACCTTCATTAGGCCACACCAGAAATTAACCGCAATACATCCTCGCTAGAAACTACCCCTAAGAATTTGCCATTGTCATTAACCCGAACTGGTTTGTGAGTCTGCAAAATGACTTGGGCCGCTTCGCGAATTATCGTTGAAGAAGGAAGTTCGGGACCATCGGTTGCCTCATCAGCCGTTGCTGGGCGGGCAAGGTGGGCAAGGGTCAATACATGTGATTTTGCAATGTCACGAACAAAGTTAGCTACATATTCATCGGCTGGGTTAGCCACCAAATCCTCTGGAGTGCCAATCTGAACAACCGCACCATCGCGCATAATGGCGATTCGATCTCCCACTTTCACTGCTTCAGATAAATCATGTGTAATAAAAACCATTGTCTTACCAAGTTCGCGGTGTAAGCGAATTACTTCCTGCTGCATATCTCTGCGAATCAAGGGATCCAGTGCTGAAAATGGTTCGTCAAGGAAAAGAACTTGCGGGTCAACCGCCAGTGCGCGTGCCAAACCAACACGTTGTTGCATACCGCCGGAAAGTTGCTCGGGGTATGCACGTGAATATCCTTGAAGGCCTACTAATTCAATAACTTCTTCTGCACGTTTGTGCCGATCGGCTTTATTGACGCCGTTTATCTCAAGAGAGTATGCAATGTTGTCAATAACATTTCGGTGTGGCAGTAAACCAAAGTGTTGAAAGACCATGGAAAAACGTGTTTTACGTAATTCTCTTAAACGTGCATTATTTGCTTTTAATACATCTTCACCCTCAAGAGTTAATGAACCCTGAGTAGGCTCTATTAAACGGGTCATGCAACGGACTAGGGTTGATTTTCCAGAACCTGAAAGTCCCATCACCACAAAAACTTCGCCCGGGGCTACATCAAATGACACATCACGAACTGCAATTGTGTTTCCGGTTTGTGCCCGAAGCTCGGAGCGAGATAAATCTGCAAGTGGAGAACCAACTACTTTGTCGGCATTAGCACCAAATACTTTCCAGAGATTCTTCACAGAAATCATTGGTGCCCCAGTTGCCATTTATTGCGCTCCCCCTTGGTCATCTGAAAACCATCCAGATTTACTAGGAGCATTGTTAGTCCAAATGTGCTTGATTTCAAGGTATTCGCCCAAGCCGTGCTCACCTAATTCACGGCCAATGCCAGATTGCTTGTAACCGCCCCACTCTGCCTGCGGGCGATATGGGCCAAAGTCATTCACCCAGATTGTTCCGTGACGAAGTGCACTTGCTACACGGGCAGCTTTGGCTTCATCTTTACTCCAAACTCCGCCAGATAAACCAAATGGTGTGTCATTTCCTATGGCAATTGCTTGCGCTTCAGTATCAAAAACTTCAATGGTCATTACAGGCCCAAATGACTCTTCTTGAACACAGAACATCTCTGTTGAACAGTTATCTAGAACTGTAGGCAAGTAATACCAACCATCGGCATGTTCTGGCTTTTCGCTGCGCTTTCCACCAACTAATAACGTTGCTCCTTCTGCAACTCCCTTTTCTACATAAAGAGAAACATTGAGCAGATGGGACTTGCTAATAAGAGGTCCAGTTTCAGCGCTTAGATCCTCTGGTCCACCTAATCGAATCTGCGCGGCACGACGCACAATCTCTTTAACTACGCGATCATGAATCGAACGCTCAACGATTAGACGAGTTCCGGCAGAACAAACTTGGCCGGAGTGCAAAAAGGCGGCAGTAACTGCATTATCGATCGCTGCATCTACATCGCTATCAGCAAAGATAATGTGTGGATTCTTGCCACCAAGCTCTAGGGCTAAGCGTTTAACAGTGGCGACAGCGGCTTTCATGATTGTTTGACCTGTAGTTAATCCTCCAGTGAAGGAGACCATGTCTACTCGCGGATCTGAAATTAAATGATTACCAACAACAGAACCTGGTCCCAAAACTAAGTTAGCTACACCTTTTGGTGTGCCTGCTTCTTCAATCGCATGCATTAGGGCAATTGCACTCTGTGGCGTTAGTTCAGATGGTTTAACGATGAAAGAACACCCGGCAACAAGTGCTGGCGCAACTTTCCACGCGATCTGCAATAACGGATAGTTCCAAGGACCAATTAAAGAAGCAACACCAAGTGGTTCATGAACAATCTTGCTTGTTACATGGGATAGACCAACGTCAACAGCACGATCATGTTGTTTTAAACCTAGGTCGGCAAAATGGCGAAATGTAGCGATTACATCGGCGATGTCATATTCAGCCTCAATAATGCGTTTGCCAGTGTCATCACTTTCCTTTTTTGCAATCGCTTTTAAATCACGTTCAAGCAAATCTGCAATCTTTGCAACTAACGCACTTCGCTGCGCAAATGACCATGATGTAAATTCGCCAGAATCAAAAGATTTGCGCGCAGCAGAGATTGCATCGAGAACATCATCTTGCGTTGCCTGTGAGACCGTTGCAACTACGCGTTGATCGTGCGGACTATGAACATGGTGATTCCCGCCATCAGATGCTTGTCGCCAAGCACCATCGATATAGAGCGTTGCAACCATTTACTTAATCTAGTTGGCTTTTGCGCTTGGCAACAAACTCATCGAGCTCTTGCTTCATGCGTGGATCCATCTGCGGCGCTACATATTCTTCGAGTTTTTTACTGTAAATCTCAGTTGCGCGATCTTTGGTGTCCTTTGAACCCAGACGTGTCCAGCGTTCGTAGTTATCGCTGTTAGTTAAAAATGGACGGTAGAAACAGTCGCGGAATCGCTCCATCGTGTGCGCTGCACCAAGGAAGTGACCACCATGGCCAACTTCAAGGTGGGCATCAAATGCCAATGAATCAATGTTGAACTCAAGTGGGGTGAACTCAGTCATGAGAGATTGAAGGATTTCGATATCTACAATGAATTTTTCGTAGCAAGAAACAAGTCCGCCCTCTAACCAGCCAGCGGTATGCATGACCCAGTTAGTTCCCGATAAAAACGTTGGCATCATTGTCATCATTGTTTGATAGGCAGATTGTGCATCAACTGTTTGTGAAGAGTTCAAACCGCCGCCGCCACGAAATGGCAAGTTAAAGCTTCGTGCAATTTGGCCGGTACAGAGAAGGCCAATTCCTGATTCAGGTGTTCCAAATTGAGGAGAACCAGATTGCATATCGATATTTGAAAGAAATGAACCAAAGACGATGGGGCATCCTGGACGGATCAACTGTGCAAGTGCGATTCCAGAAAGGGCTTCAGCAATCTGCTGCGCCAAAGTTGCCGGAATCGTAACTGGGCTCATTGCACCCATAAGTAAAAATGGTGTTACTACAACAGGCTGTCCGGCAAGAACGTATTCACGCAATGAATCAAGCATGCGATCGTCCCAACGCAATGGAGAGTTGCAGTTAATCAAAGAGATGAGCGCAGGCGTATCTTCAATGGCTTTACGTCCGCCATGAATAATTTCGGCCATCGATATAACATCGCGTGCATTTTCAGCGGTAACGACATTTCCCATGAAGAACTTATCGGTCAGAGTTGCGGCTGCATATGCCATATCTAAGTGACGAGAGTCAAGAGACAAATCATTAGGTTCGCAAACAACTCCACCGACGCTATCTAAGGCGTCATAACTTTGAGCTAACTTACAAAAATTCTCATAGTCGGCAAATGTTGCATCGCGACGAATATCGCCTTGGCGAACAAAAGGTGGGCCATACACACCACCGAAGACCATTGAGTCTCCACCGATTTGAACATTGTTTTTAGGATTGCGTGCCTGAAGATTAAACTGACTTGGTGCTTTTGCAACCTGCTTCAAAATCCACTCAGGATCAAATTTAACGTTATCGCCTTCTACAGTTTGTCCCGCCTCGCGAAGTAGATCCAAAGCCCATGGACTCATGAACTCGATACCAATCTCAGAAACGATTCGTTTCCAACCCAGAGTCAATGTCGCCATTGATTCTTCACTCAGGATTTCATAGCGGGGCATCTTGTTAACAAAGCTCACGGTTAGTTCCTTAGCTGTAGTAGTGGTTCGATGTTAATAGCCAAGTGGCGCTATTGACCCCGAACACGCACGAGAATACTCTTTAGTTATGGAACTGTGGTTCCATATGGTGGAACCTTCTAAGGAGGTGCGAAGTGAGCGAACTACATAGCGGTACTCAAGCAATTGATCGCGCATCCGCACTTTTGATTCATATTTTGGAATCCAATACTCCCCCAGTTTTAACTGAGCTTGCAAGAATCTATGATTTACCAAAGAGCACGACATCTCGAATCTTGAGTGCACTAGAGCGCCAAGGATTATTATTGCGCGATCGCAATGGTGGTTATATTGCCGGTTCGGTATTAACTCAATTTGCTCGTGGACAAAACCACGACTCAATTCTTGTCGCGAGAATGCATTCAATTTTAGAAGTTCTAGCTAATCGCACTGGTGAAACCGCTAACTTGGCAGTTCCTGGCAATGGTGACCTAAAATTAATCGACCAAGTAGATGGACAGTATCTATTGTCGGCAACAAACTGGGTCGGTAAATCAGTGCCATACCACGCATCTGCCCTTGGAAAAGTTTTGCTGGCATACGCTGTAGTTGCAATTCCTGCGGGTCGTTTAGAAAAACGCAGTTCAAAGACTATTACTTCACGTACTCGCCTATTGGAAGAGTTAGAAGTTGTGCGCAAAAAGGGTTACGCAGTAATTATTGATGAACTCGAAGAGGGTTTAGTCGCAGTAGCTGCACCAATTCGCGAGCACGATGGCCGGGTTGTTGGTGCAATTTCAATTTCTGGTCCATCAACTCGATTGACACAGAAGGATCTCTTCAAGATCGGTGACATGATTATTGATGAGATAACAACACTCCAAGCAAACCACGATGGAAAGATAGGTGCGGCATGACACATGACGAGATCATCAAAGCTCTCTTTGACGAAACCCTAGTCGGTAACGCTCCAGCGGTTCTCGAACTCACTAACCAAGGCATTGCCGATGGAATGACGCCTAGCGCCATTCTTTTCGATGCTTTAATTCCAGCATTGGAAGAAGTTGGTGCACGATTTGAGCGCGGAGATTTCTTTGTTCCCGAGATGCTAATTTCAGGAAAAGCGATGTCAGGTGCACTTAATGTGCTGCGTCCATTGCTAGCTGAGACAGGCGCTGAAACTGTTGGAACATTTTTAATGGGAACAGTTAAGGGCGACGTGCACGATATCGGCAAGAATCTTGTGAATATCATGCTTGAGGGTGCTGGTTTTAACGTGATTGATATCGGTGTTCAGGCTGCACCTGAGAAATTCATTGCAGCGATTATCGAACATAAGCCAGATATCGTCGGAATGTCAGCGTTCTTAACTACAACGATGCCAATGTTTAAGGTCAACATCCACGAAATTACGAAAGCGGGTCTGCGCGATCAGGTAATCATCATGGTTGGTGGAGCACCTGTAACTCAGGAATATGCCGATGTTGTTGGTGCCGATGGTTTTGCCGCCGATGCATCTACAGCTGTACGAATCGCTAAAGAACTTATTGCAAAAAAGCGCGCAGCAGCAAACGCATAAGGATTACTGATGCTAAAAAAACTTTTGCCGTTTGTTGAGCATGCGATTAAAAAACCCGTATGGGACTGTCGCATGTGCGGACAATGTGTTCTGCATTCAACTGGCATGACATGCCCAATGACATGTCCAAAGACGTTGAGAAACGGGCCTTGTGGTGGAGTCCGCGAAAACGGTCATTGCGAAGTAAAGCCAGAGATGCAATGTGTGTGGTTAAAAGCATATGACCGCAAGGTTGCACTGCCAATGCCAACGGTTTGGAAAGATCACTTCAACGAGTTACGTCCACCGGTAGATATGCGTCTTGCCGGAACTTCATCGTGGGTTAACTTGGTCACTCGGCGAGATCAACAAACACCGGCCGGTTGGTCTGTTGTAGAAAGTGCGCACTAATGTCACTACTGCGCGAAAAGTTAGAAAATAGTAGCGAGAAAGTATTTACTGCAGAGTTTCCATCTATCGATGGTGGTGGAATGGCATCAGTTGTTCGCGATGCTGCTCGGTTAGCGCCATGGTTTGATGCAGTCAATGCAACGGATAATCCTGCAGCTCATGCACATACTTCCAACACAACAACTGCCATTGCAATGAAGATGCATGGGCTCGAACCCATTATGCAGATTGTTTGTCGAGATAAGAATCGACTAGCGATTCAGTCGGATTTAATGGGTGGAGCCCTACACGGTATTAAAAATGTTTCTTTACTGACAGGTGATGATGTCACCGCAGGAGATGAGCCAGAAGCTCGTAGAGTCTTTGATATCGACAGTATTCAAGCGATAAATATCACCAGAATAATGATGACTGGTAAGTACCTATCTGGTCGCAAGATAAACCCTGCACCTGATTTCTATATCGGCGCAGTTGAAAATGCCGCCGCTCCCCCATTTGATTATCGAATTGAGCGAGCGTTGAAGAAGCACAGAGCCGGGGCCTCATTTTTACAACTACAGATCTGCTATCACCCTGATCGTCTTGAGGCTTTCTGCAAAGGAGTTGCAAAGATCGCCCCTGATCTCAAGTTGATACCAACAATCGTGCTGGTCAAAAGCGCAAAAGCCCTTAGTTTTATGAATGAAAAGGTTGCAGGTATCGATGTGCCGCAACAGACACTGGCTCGCGTAGCCGCGGCATCCGATCAGATGAAAGAGGCCTACGATTTAACCCTTGAACTTGCTCGCCATGCTTTGACTCTCCCCGGAGTCCGTGGCCTGCACGTTACAGATTTTCGACATGATGATTCATTAAGTAGCTTTATGCACGATCTCGGACAGACACCAAGAAACTAACAAGGAGCCCACCATGCATACAATCCTTAGCTCACCTGGTAAAACCGTAACGATGGGTCACGATCAACCTTTTTGTATTATTGGTGAGCGAATCAATCCAACAGGACGCAAGAAGTTCCAGGAACAACTGCGTGCCGGAGATCTCTCTGCGATTGAAAAGGATGTTACTGCGCAAGTTGCAGGTGGGGCCGATGTACTTGATGTAAATATGGGTGTTCCGCTTACTGATGAGCCTCTTCTTTTATCTAAGGCAATCACATTGGTTCAATCTCTAACAGATCTGCCAATCTGTATCGACTCTTCAGTTATCGAAGCGCTACAAGCCGGACTTGAAACTTATCAAGGCAAAGCGCTAGTAAATAGCGTCACTGGTGAAGATGATCGCATGGAGCTAGTTCTTCCTCTGATCAAAAAACATGGGGCCGCGATTATCGCCCTTCCTAATGATGAAACTGGAATTCCAGCCACTGCTGCCGAGCGCATGATTATCGTTGAAAAAATCGTTCGCACAGTTGAAAAATATGGAATTCCACTTGAAGATTTAGTTATTGATCCACTTGCCATGACAGTAGGTGCTGATCCTGAAGCGGTAAAGCACACGCTTGAAACTATCTATCTCATCCGTGAAAAGTACGGACTAAATATGACTCTCGGTGCTTCAAATATCTCATTTGGTCTTCCTCATCGCCATGCTCTGAATGCCGCATTCTTGCCTGCTGCAATGTCAATGGGATTAACAAGTGCGGTGATGGATTCACGCACACCTGCAATCGTTGAATCAGTTCGCGCAGCAGATTTGTTATTAGGCCTTGATCCATGGGGTACAAACTGGATCATGCGCTATCGCGCAATACAAGCAGCTAATGCTGCCGCTGAAGGGAACTAATCTTATTAGCAAGAAAGAATTAGACCCATCCCTAGTACCCGAACATGACGGTACTGGGCGCGTCAAACTAGCCTTCACATCCTTAGAAAAGGATGGGTCCATTGGATCGCAAAAAACAATTACGGTTCCGACTGGTGTCAGCGCATTTGATGCTGCGTCTTGGAATGGAATCGCAATTGATTCAACATGTGGCGGATATGGCACATGTAAAAAGTGTCGTATCAAAATTACTGATGGCGATGTTGAACCATCGAAGTTGGATTTCCGTGCATTTACACAGAGCGAAATTAATGATGGTTGGCGCTTGGCCTGCTTGGTGCGCACATCAAAGGATATTTCTGTTGATGTCCCGGCACTTACTACCCGACCAAAGGCAGCTACCGTTGGCGTAGGTCGACAAGTGATCTTGCGTCCAGCGGTTCAAAAGCGTTACATCGAACTTGATGAGCCATCACTTACAGATCAACGCACCGATATCGTGCGCGTCTTTGATGCTGTTGGTGACATCGTCGCAACAGCAAGTTTGGCATCGATGCGCGAACTGCCACGAATATTGCGCGCCTCAGACTTCAAAGTTACCGCGGTATTTGTTGATCAAGAGTTTTTAGGTATTGAACCTGGCGATACAACAAATGTCCGATATGGAATCGCTTACGACTTAGGTACTACAACCGTTGTTGCAACTTTGTTAGATCTCAATACTGGCACCCCGGTTGCAGTTAAATCAATGCTCAATAAACAGCAGCCCTTTGGCGCTGATGTCATCACACGCATTAGTGCAACGATGTTAGATCCCAATGCTCTATCAAAGCTCAGCGGATTAGCTCAGGAAACACTTAACCAATTGACCCAAGAGGTCTGCACCGAAGCCGATGTAAATCCCCATCATGTATACGAATTAGCAATTGCGGGAAATGCCACGATGGTTCAACTTCTGCTGGGCATCGATCCAGAACCACTTGGTGTTGCTCCATTTATTATGGCAACTGCTGATTATCCAAATATCGATGTAAAAGAGATCGGTATCGAAGTTCATCCTTTGGCTAAAGCAGTTATCTTGCCTTCTCTTGGTGCATATGTTGGTGGTGACATCATTGCTGGCGCATTGGCATCTGGAATGGATCGCGACAAGCGCTTGCGCCTTTTCATCGACGTTGGCACTAACTGCGAAATCGTATTAGGCGATGGTGAAAAGATTGTTGCAACGGCGGCTCCTGCCGGTCCTGCCTTTGAAGCGGCAAGTATCAAATGTGGAGTTCGTGCAGCATCTGGCGCTATCGAAACAATCAAAGTTGTAGATGGAGAGTTTGTTATTGGCACCATTGAAGATGCGCCAGCTATTGGAATCTGTGGCTCTGGACTTGTTGATGCCTGCGCATCACTAGTTCAGGTGGGGCTTCTTGATCATTCAGGCAAGTTTGTAACTGATGAGGCTGCTCTGACAATTGCTCCAAAGTTAGCTAGCCGCTTAGTTACCCGCGAGGGTGAACGTGTATTTGTTTTGACGTGGAGTAAAGAAGTAGGTGATTTATCAGATTGCGTCTTCTTAACCCAACGTGACGTGCGCGAGCTTCAGTTTGCAAAGGCAGCCATTGCTACAGGCTGGGCGCTACTTCTTGAAGAGTTTGGTGTGCAGGAATCTGAAATCCAACAAGTTCTACTTGCAGGTTCTTTTGGCTCTTATCTTTCGCCATCATCAGCGATAAAGATTGGCCTGGTACCAAAACTTTCAGTTATGCGAATCATGTCGGCAGGTAACGTTGCTGGAGAAGGCGCAAAGATGGTTTTGTTATCAGCACAGGAGCGTCACGGCGCCCAAGCTCTACTCGATGAGATCGATTACATCGAACTTTCAGATCGCGAAGATTTCAACGATAAGTTTGTTGAACGCCTCGCTTTTCCTGCATGAGTACCGGAATCGTTGCATGTGGCGCCTTAGCCACTCATATCGCTGATATCGCAACTTTGGAATCTCTTGACATCACCATCTATCCCTTACCGCCTTTGTTACATAATCGTCCAGAGAAGATCGCGGGTGAGGTTGATCTACTTCTGCATGCAATTAAAGATAAACACAGCAAATGCGCCGTTGCTTATGCCGACTGCGGTACGTACGGCGCACTCGATGAAGTTATTGCTACCCATGGTGTCAAACGGTTAGGCGGAAATCACTGTTATGACATATTTGCAGGTGTAAAAGAGATTGCAGCGATTATGGAGGCTGATGCCGGTACATATTTTCTAACAGATTTCTTAGTTAAATCTTTTCATCGAAGCGTTGTCGTCGAACTTGGTTTAGATATACGGCCAGAGCTTCGTGATGATTACTTCAAAAACTATTCGCGGGTAATCTGGTTGGCGCAACAACCAACTGCAGAACTTGAAGAGTTAGCTATAGCAGCAGCTGCTGAAATTGGTCTGCCGCTTGAGATTCAAATAGTTGGTTATGGTCAGTTAGCAGCGCAAGTAAGGCAGTTACTTAGCAACTAACATCACATCAATTGCCTTTAAAACAATTGGCGACAACTTCGATTTATCAACATCATTATGTAGACGGTTAATCATCACTGGTGTCCAGAACTGGACTATGTGGTGAGCGACCTTAATCTCTGGAGCATCAGTTGCTGGGATATTGGCTGCAATCTGATTGGCCATACGAATAATTGAATCAAGCTGAACATCACCTTCGATATGGGTTTCAACCATTGCACCTGGTCCTTGTGCACTTGGTGCAACCTCTACGGCTGTTACTTTGTACTCAGGACAGTTAGTTGCCCAATCAGAGAAATCTGTTGTGATCACATTTGCGCCACTTTCAGGAAAGTGGAAAGTTGTATAAACAACGCCTGCTGGAACTTCATCAGTGATGCGTGCGCGCATAATTGTTTCACCAACGCGACTAGATAATTTGACCCATGATCCATTGGCGATACCGCGAAGCTGGGCATCGGATTCATGCAGATCCAAAATATCTTCCTTATGCCAAACATTGTTACTTGTGCGTCGGGTTTGCGCACCAACGTTGTATTGGCTCAAAACACGGCCTGTAGTCAGTAAAAGTGGGAATTTTCGATTAGCTTTTTCATCAGTTGCAACATATGGGGTGCGCATAAATTGACCTAATCCACGCATAAAGCTCTCAACGTGCATCATCGGTGTTCCATCAGGATTGGCATCGTTGCAAGGCCATTGCAAACTTCCAACTTCGTCCAACTTTGCAAATGAAACTCCGGCAAATGTTGGGGTCGTCGCAGCGATCTCATCCATAATTTCAGCGCCATTGTTATAGGACATTGGATAACCCATTGCAGTTGAAAGATCGCATGTGACATCGAATTCGCTCTTGCCAGTTGGAGATTTCATTACCGGTCGCACACGGTTAATTCGGCGTTCGGCATTTGTGAATGTGCCATCTTTTTCGAGGAAAGACGTGCCTGGCAAGAAAACATGAGCAAATTTTGAAGTTTCATTCATGAATAGATCTTGAACAATCACCATATCCATTGCACGTAATGCAGCATGAACATGTGATGTATTGGGATCGGATTGAGCAATATCTTCACCCTGTACATACATTCCGCGATAATTTCCCGCAAGTGCAGCGTCAAACATATTTGGAATGCGCATTCCCGGCTCTGAATCCAAAACTACGCCCCACTTATCATTAAAGATTTTGCGAGTATCTGGATTTGAAATATGTCGGTAACCCGGTAATTCATGAGGGAAAGAGCCCATGTCGCAAGAGCCTTGCACATTGTTTTGCCCGCGCAATGGATTAACTCCTACGCCTTTACGTCCAATGTTTCCGGTGAGCATGGCCAAGTTAGCGATACCCATTACCATCGTTGAGCCCTGGCTGTGTTCAGTAACTCCGAGCCCATAATAAATCGAACCATTAGGTGCGGTTGCAAATAAGCGTGCCGCTTCACGTAACTCTTCAGCCGGAACTCGCGATGAAACTTCTAAAGCTTCAGGAGAGTTTTCTGGCAATGAGATAAATGCTTCCCACTCTTTAAATGATTTTTCTTCACAACGCGCAGCAATAAATTCGCGATCAGCTAGACCTTCGGTAATGATGGTGTGCGCAATGGCGTTAATGACGGCAACATTTGTGCCAGGCATTAACTGCAAATGATGTGCTGCGTTGACACCAGGAGTGCGAACAAGTGGGATTACGCGTGGATCGATAACTATGAGTTTGGCACCCTTGCGAATCGCCTTTTTCATGCGGGATGCAAAGACAGGATGGGCAGAAGTTGGATTTGCACCAATTAACATAATGACATCGCTGTGCTCTACAGATTCAAAGTCCTGCGTACCGGCTGAAGTTCCAAAGGTCTGACCAAGACCATAGCCAGTTGGTGAGTGACATACACGCGCGCAGGTATCAACGTTGTTATTAGCAAAAGCCGCGCGAATCATCTTCTGAACAACAAACACCTCTTCATTCGTACACCTTGATGATGTGATTCCGCCAATTGCATTGCGCCCAGATTCAGCTTGAATCTTCTTTAGGCCAGAAGCTGCAAATGAAATTGCTTCTTCCCAGGAAACCTCTTTCCATGGATCAGTAATTGCATTGCGAATCATTGGCTTAGTGATGCGATCGCTGTGTGTTGCATATCCGTAAGCAAAGCGTCCCTTAACGCATGAATGGCCTTCGTTTGCTCCGCCTTCTTTTAAGGGGACCATGCGGACTAACTGGTCACCGCGCATCTCAGCTTTAAATGAACAACCGACTCCGCAATATGCACACGTAGTGATTACCGACGATGTTGGCGCACCAATTGTTAGCAAAGTTTTTTCAGTAAGTGCACCAGTTGGACAGGCCTGCACACATGCACCGCAAGAAACGCATTCACTTTCAATAAATGAAGTTCCCGATGATGAAACGCGGGCTTCAAAGCCACGGTTTTCGATAGTTAATGCAAATGTTCCCTGTACTTCATCGCATGCCCTTACACATCGATTGCAGACGATGCACTCAGTTGAATCAAAGGTGAAATATGGATTTGATTCATCTTTCTTCAAATCAAGATGCGTTGCCGTGGTTGTATATCGGCTCTGTGAAATACCAATCTTTTTTGCAACGCCATGCACTTCACACTCATCCCCCGTTGCGCATTCTGCAGGGTGGTCTGAAAGATAAAGCTCCATAACCCCTTTACGCAGACGATCTAATTTTTCGGATTGAGTAACGACTTTCATGCCATCTGCAACCGGTGTTGTACATGATGAGGGAGTTCCATTACGGCCATCGACTTGGATAACGCATAAACGACATGAACCAAATGCCTTCAAACGATCTGTGGAACAAAGTTTTGGAATATCGATTCCAGCAATTGATGCTGCGCGCATAATTGAAGTATCGGCGGGTACGGTTACTGAATGTCCATCGATTTCTAGCGTTATTTGCTCTAACTTCGAGCTAGCCGGAGTTCCAAAATCATGTTCGTGGATCATTGTCATCGTCGATTCACCTCTCCAGTGAAATCTTCGGGGAAGTTAATCATGGCACTTTTTACTGGCATTGGCGTTAAACCACCCATGGCACAGAGGGAGCCATCGGTCATTACTTCGCATAGATCCAGGAGGAGCTTTTTGTTCTCATCGACCTTTACTCCCTTAATGATTAAGTCGATAGTTTCCACGCCTCGGGTTGAACCAATGCGACATGGGGTGCATTTACCGCAGGATTCGAGGGCACAAAATGACATCGCAAAACGTGCTTGCTCTGCCAAGTCGACGGATGAATCAAATACAACGATTCCACCATGACCCAACATGCCGCCGGCAGCTAACATCGATTCATAATCAAGGGATGTTGCAAATTTATCAACACCGAAATATGCACCTAACGGGCCGCCGATTTGAACAGCACGGATTGGTGCGCCACTAAGAGTTCCGGCACCATAACCATTAACAATTTCTTCAATCGAAATTCCAAATGGTTTTTCTACAATTCCACCGCGTTTAATATTTCCAGCTAATTGAAAAACCTGTGTTCCAAGAGATCGACCAACACCTCGGGCTTTATAAGCACCTGCCCCATCGGCCATAACTGCAGGAATCGTAGAAAGTGTGAGTACGTTATTAATTACCGTTGGTTTACCAAACAAACCTTCAAGGGCAGGAAGTGGTGGCTTAGCTCGAACCACGCCGCGCTTGCCTTCAATACTTTCTAACATCGCAGTTTCTTCACCGCATACATATGAACCTGCACCAATGCGAATCTTTAGATCAAATGCGCATTTGCTTCCAAGAACCGAACTTCCTAACCAACCAAATGCGTGGGCGGTATCTATAGCTTTTTGCAAAGTTTTAATTGCATACGGGTATTCTGAGCGTAGGTATACATATCCTTTTGTTGCACCAACTGCGATGGCAGCAATTGTCATGCCCTCAATCAAGGTATAAGGATCGCCTTCAATTAACATGCGATCGGCAAAAGTTCCGCTATCTCCTTCATCAGCATTACAGCAGATGTACTTCTGATCGCTCACTGCGCCGGCTACGGTCTTCCATTTGATTCCTGCTGGAAAGCCTGCCCCGCCACGACCGCGTACACCTGATTCAGTAACTTCGGCAATGATGGCATCGGCTCCGATAGAGATTGCTTTACGCAAACCAACTAATCCCCCGTGAGCTTCGTAATCAGCAATAGATAATGGATCAATAACACCAACTCGCTTAAAAGTAACGCGATCTTGAGTTGCCAACCATTCAATTTTCTCAGTTTCACCAAGTGATAAAGCGTGATTGCCGCCGTGAATAAAATCTGCGGCAATCAGAGAGTCGATATCATTTACCGAAACAGGACCATAAGCAACACGACCCTTATCTGTTTCTACTTCCACCATTGGCTCTAACCACAACGCACCACGCGATCCATTTCGGATGATCGTTACACCGCTGACTTTGGCTGCAATTGCTTCTGCTACTAAGTCGGCACCAACTGAGATTGCTGCACTGTCACCGGGAATAAATATCTTCATTGGCGTGCCTCTGCAATTTTATCGAGTGAGGCGCGACCAATAATGCATCCATTAACCATCGCCGATGGTCCAAGTGCGCAGTTGCCAAAGCAGAAACCGTCATGAACTTCATTGCCAAACTTGGCCTTGACCTGCTTCTCTAAATCACGTGAGCCAACGGCCTGACATGCTTCAGCTACGCAAATTGAGATTTGATTCTCAGGTGAAGGGCTGGTGCGCAGATCATGATAAAAAGTTAATACACCATGGACGTCGGCCCGCGATTTATTGAAGTAGGTGGCGACTAAACCAACTGCTTCTTTATCGATGTAACCAAAGAGATTTTGAAGCGCTTGCAACGCCATAAGTACTGGGCCTTCTTCTTCGCGCAGGGTGGCAAGAACAACTAACGCTGCATCTTTTGACCATGGCGAGTATTTCATTAGAAGAGTCCAACAACCTTTCCATCGATGTAATCAATACGCTCTGCCGCTGGAACCTTTGGCAATCCCGGCATTGTCATGATCTCTCCGCAGATCATCACAATAAATTCTGCACCTGCTGAAAGCTTTACTTCGCGAATATTGATGGAATGTCCGCTCGGCGCGCCGCGCAATGCCGCATCTGTGCTGAATGAATACTGCGTTTTTGCAACGCATATAGGGAAATGTCCGTAGCCTGATGCTTCAAGTTCTTTAAGCTTTAAACGCACCTTGGCATCTGCAGTAACTTCTTTTGCTCCGTAAATCTTTGTTGCGACCTTGGTGACTTTCTCCCACAGTGGATCACTGTCTTCGTAAACAAATGTCATCGTGTTTGGCTTTTCGCAGAGTTCGACAACGGCGTGCGCTAAATCTGCAGCACCTTTACCGCCATCGGCCCAGTGCGTTGCAAGAACGATCTTTACGCCAAGTGCTTCAACACGACTACGAAGAAGTTCAACTTCTGCTGCGGTATCACTTGTGAAGTTATTGATGGATACAACAAGTGGAAGATTGTAAACCTTAGTAATGTTATTGATATGACGTTCAAGGTTTACAAGTCCAGCTTCAAGGGCTGGCAAGTTTTCTTCGGTAATCGTTTTTAGATCAGCACCGCCGTGATATTTAATCGCGCGGATAGTTGCAACCAATACGCATGCCGAAGGACGTAGACCTGATTTACGACATTTGATATCAATGAATTTTTCAGCGCCAAGATCTGCACCAAAGCCAGCCTCTGTAA
>JBAXIC010000007.1:0-38001 GCA_037138575.1 Actinomycetes bacterium | reverse complement strand
GCGTAGCTGGCTTGAGAAGCCAGAGTCCTAGGCCGCTAGACGACGGGGCCCTAGTGTTTTCTTAAATCTTTAAAACTTTAAAACATCTTTCGCTGGGGTACCAGGACTCGAACCTAGACTTACTGAACCAGAATCAGCAGGGCTGCCAATTACCCCATACCCCAAAAAACAGCAGGGGCAAAGAATACCAAAGGATTTAGAGCTCTAGCGCCGCACTAATGCGGGCCAATGAGGCCTCTTTGCCAAGTAATTCCATTGATTCAAATAGCGGTGGAGAAATCGTGCTACCTGTTGTTGCGATGCGAACTGCACCAAATGCAATACGAGGTTTCAATCCCATATCTTCAATAAGTGAGGATCTAAGAGCGGCTTCGATACTGTCGTGATTCCAAGCAGTTAACGGCGCTAACTCTTTTAATGAACGCTTCAATACTGACTTTGAAGCATCATCGGTGATTTTTGCAACGCTATCTTCATGAACAGCAAATTCTTTAATGAAAAGAAAGTTAAGCATTGCTGGAACTTCGCTTAGCATAATGATGCGCTCTTGAATTAGAGGCAATGCTTGCTTAACCAATTCAATCTCATCAGTAGTTCCCGTGATAACGCCAGCCCTAATTAAAAATGGTAATGACCAATCTAAAAACTCATCAATTGTTAAAGCGCGAATCTTGTCACCGTTAATTGCTTCAAGTTTTTTCATATCGAAGCGGGCTGGTGATGAGTGAACTTTTTCGACTGTAAATAGTTCTGTCAGCTCCTGCATTGTTACATTTTCACGATCATCACCTGGCGACCAACCGAGCAAGGCTAAGTAATTACAGATGGCTTCAGGCAAGAAACCTTTGTCGCGATACCAAGCGATTGATACTTCACCATTGCGCTTAGAAAGTTTGGCATTGTCCTGACCCATAACAAAAGGCAGGTGAGCAAATACTGGATAATCCTCAAGAGCCAAGCCCATTGCCTGATACACGCGAATCTGTCGTGGTGTGGAGGACAAGAGATCTTCTCCACGCAAGACGTGAGTTACTTTCATCATGACATCATCTACAGCAACAGCCAATGTATAGAGCGGTGAACCATCGCCACGAACCAAAACAAAGTCAGGTACAAATTTGTGATCGAAGGAAACATCCCCGCGAATTAAGTCATTAAACGTCGTCCCGCCATCAGGCATGCGCATACGTACTACTGGCAAGCGACCCTCGGCTTTATAAGCAGCGATTTGTTCGGTAGTTAAATCACGGCAATGACCGTTATACCCAGGTGCAACATTTGCTGCGCGCTGTGCTTCTCGGACTGCTTCTAACTCATCGGCTGAGCAGTAGCAGTGATAGGCATCTTTTTGATCCAAGAACTTTTGTGCCCACTCTGCATAAATTCCTAAACGCTGAGATTGTAAGTAAGGACCGTTATCGCCGCCGACTTCTGGACCCTCATCCCAATTCAGGCCTAGCCATTTCAAAGTATCAATTGCTGCCTGAATATATTCATCAGTTACGCGGGTTGTATCTGTGTCTTCGATGCGAAAAAGAAAAGTTCCACCCGTGTGACGCGCATAGGCCCAGTCAAAGAGTGCAGTACGGATATTTCCAACATGTAGGTCCCCAGTTGGAGAAGGAGCGAAGCGGACCTTTACTTTTTTTCCTGCTGTTATAGTCAATTTTTTCTCACCCTGTTAGTTAGTTCGCCAAGACCTTCAATTGCCATCGTTGAATCTGCGCCAGCAACCATCGGACCGATTCCAGCAGGTGTTCCAGTCAAGATGATGTCTCCCGGAAGCAACGTCATAACACGAGAGACAAAGTTAATTATTTCGGGCACTTTGAACATCATGTCATTCAACGCAGCCGATTGCTTTACCTCTCCATTAATAGTTGCAGTAATTCTCTGGGTACCAGGGATGAAATCCGTATCAATCCACGGACCAATCGGGCAGAAAGTATCAAATCCCTTTGCCCGAGTCCATTGACCATCTTTTTTCTGTAAATCGCGGGCAGTTACATCATTTGCAATTGTGTAACCAAAAATTACATCATTGACTTTTTCAACGGGAACATCTTTGCAAAGGCGACCAATAACAATTGCTAGCTCAGCTTCATGATCAACACGTTCAGACATATCTGGCCACACGATTGTGTCGTTTGGCCCAATCACTGAAGTGTTTGGTTTTAAGAAAATAATTGGTTCTTCTGGTACTACTCCACCCATTTCAGCGGCGTGATCTGCATAGTTCTTACCGATACAAACAACTTTTGAACGAGGGATTACCGGTGCAAGTAAACGTACCTGAGCTAGCGCCACCGTTGCGGCGGTCTTTTGAATCCCAGAATAAATTGGATCCCCAGTAATCACCGAAATCGTGGCATCATCTTCGAGAACACCAAAAAGTGGGTCGGTTCCAAGGCCTGAGTCGGGACCGGGAGAAAAACGAACGATGCGCATTGGGCGATTCTATCGGTTACTCGTGGTCTTCAATCTCTTTCTCAAGTCTCTCAATTAATACGCTACTGATTCTGCGGCGGCGACCTAATGGGCGCTCGGAGGTAATAGACCAGCCATGCAGCGATACCGTTGATCCGGCGATAGGTACACGGCCCAATTTTTGTGCCATTAATCCACCAATAGTGTCAACATCTTCAAAGTCAGATTCGCTTATTTCTATCTTTAGCGCATCAGCTAAATCTTCGATATGCAGGGAGGCATTTGCTCGCGCCTTGTCCGGAGACAGCCACACAAAATCATCATCGCCATCATCGAATTCATCTTCGATTTCGCCGACAATCTCTTCAATAATATCTTCGATCGTAATGATGCCCGCGGTTCCTCCGTATTCATCGACAACCACGGCAAGGTGAATCTGATTACGTTGCATCTCTTTCAAAAGCTCATCGGCCATTTTGATTTCAGGGACGAAAGTTGCTGGACGCATGTGCTGTTCGATATTTTCACTTTGCTCAGCGTCATGATGATCTAGTGCGCGTCGAGCCAAATCTTTAACGTAGACAATTCCTATGATGTTATCGGGGCCAGTCCCGACTACTGGAATACGTGAGTACCCTGAACGAAGTGCTAGCGATAATCCTTGACGCAAAGTCTTATCTTTTTCAATCCAGACCATGTCGGTGCGTGGCACCATTAGTTCACGCACCAAGGTGTCGCCTAACTCAAATACAGAGTGAATCATCTCGTGCTCATCAGATTCCACTAGTCCACGTTCGTGCGCCTGATCTACCAAGTCGCGTAGCTCAGCTTCAGAGGTAAAAGGACCGGATCTAAAACCTTTACCTGGAGTTAATGCATTTCCAACAGCTATGAGAAGTTTAGTAACGGGGCCAAGGAGAAAAGCTAAGGCATAGGCAACGATAATTCCATACCGTGCATATTTATGTGGTTGCTGCTTGCCCAGAGTTCGGGGACCTACGCCAACAACAACGTAAGAAAGTACAACCATGATTGCAACGGTTAATGCCATTGCTTGGGCTGAAGAGTAATTGCGCAACAAAATTACGGCTAACAAAACTGTCGCCGTAAACTCGCAGAGTTTTCGAACCAAGAGAATGACGTTGAGATATCGCGCAGGTTGGAGGCTGTATTTACGAAGTAAAGCTCCCCCGCGCTTGCCTTCTAGTTCCTCGACCACAATTCGAGAAATCGATGTCAACGCAGATTCAGAGGCTGCAAGAAAACCTGCAAAAGCTAGAAGCGCGATGATGCTAATTATTGCTAACGGACTCATTGCGTTTGCTTCCACTTTTCTACGATTTCTTCTTGCAGGGCAAACATGATTTTCTCTTCTTCAGGTTCTGCGTGATCGTAACCAATAATATGCAACAAACCATGTGTAGCCAAAATAAAAATTTCATGCTCAGCTGAGTGGCCAGCAGTGATTGCTTGCGCAGTTGCAAAAGTTGGACTAATCATGATGTCGCCTAGAGTCACAACTTCACCCTCAATTTCTGGCATATCCATGGGGAAAGATAAAACATCCGTACTTCCGGGTTCATCCATCCATTTGATGTGAAGTTCGGTCATATATTGATCATCGATAAATCCAACATTCAAATCACATTCGGGGTTGAGCTTTAACTCATTCATAGCAAAAGAAAGTAATGAAGAAACCTCGATGGCCGGAACCAACTGGCCTGATGAATTTGTGACTTCAATTGTCATTTATTTGCGAATCGGGCGAAGGGCTTGTTTTGCTTCATCAAACTTGTCATAGGCCTTCACGATGTCACCAATAAGACGATGGCGTACAACATCTTCAGCGGTGAGTTCAAGGAAAGCAATATCATCAATATCTTTCAAGATATCCCGGACGATGCGAAGGCCTGAGTGTTGCCCATTTGGTAGGTCAATCTGGGTGACATCGCCAGTAATAACCATCTTTGAACCAAAACCCAGACGCGTCAGAAACATCTTCATCTGTTCCGGCGTTGTATTTTGCGCCTCATCCAAAATAATGAAGGCATCATTTAATGTGCGGCCACGCATATATGCAAGAGGCGCAACTTCAATAATGCCGCTCTGCATCATCCGAGGGATCATCTCGATATCGATCATGTCGTGCAAAGCATCAAATAGAGGTCGAAGATATGGATCGATTTTTTCGTTCAGGGTTCCGGGCAAGAAACCAAGATGCTCCCCTGCTTCAACTGCAGGCCTAGTCAAGATAATGCGATTAACTTTCTTGGTTTGTAGCGCAGAAACCGCTTTGGCCATTGCAAGATAGGTCTTACCGGTTCCAGCAGGCCCGATTCCAAATGTGATTGTGTTTTCTTCGATTGCATCGACGTAGCGTTTTTGATTGGCAGTTTTTGGTCTAATCGTGCGACCGCGATTGCTGACAATATTGAGCGATAAAACATCGGCAGGATGGTCAACGGGTTTGCTCTCAAGCATCGCAATCGAACGAGCCACTGCATCAACGGTCAAAGTATTTCCTGAACGGATTACAACCATTAATTCGCCAAAGAGATTTTCAAGGGCGATGCAATCAATGTGCGGTCCACGTAAAGTTATTTCATTTCCTCGTACAGTGATATTTACTGAAGGAAATGCCGCTTCAACAGCGCGAAGGTTGTCATCGTGGGCTCCGATCAGCGCAACCATGGGAATAGCGGTTGGGACCGAGATGAGTGTGCGTTCCATTAATGCCAAATCTATCTTTAACCAGGAGGCCAAGCCAGCCCACGCCCACCAAGCAGATGCAAATGAGCGTGGAAAACTGACTGGCCGGCCTCGGCGCCGGTATTAAAGACGGTTCGATATCCAGTTAAACCATTAGTGACAGCGATTTCACCGGCAGCAAGAAAAAGATCGGCAGTTAACGTTGGAGAGGCCTTGGCTAAAGCTGCAGCGTTCTCGACATGCAAAGTTGGCACTATCAAAACATGAGTTGGGGCTTGTGGATCAATGTCATTAAATGCAACTACATTTTCATTTCGAAAAACTATCTGAGCAGGAATATCTCCGCTGATGATTTTACAAAACAAGCAGTTGGAATCTAGCGCCACGTAATTACCATACCTTGAGCAGCGCAGAAATAGCCGAGACTGCTGCAATTCCGGCATGTGCCGAGCGCAAAATTGGTCGGCCCATCAAAGCTACTTTTGCTCCTGCTTCAACAAATTGATCGAGCTCTGTAGGAGTAATCCCGCCCTCTGGACCAATGATGACCAGCAAATTCGCAACGTTGTGTGATGAGACTGCATCGCTAAGTTTTGTCGTCGAACTCTCATGGAAAACTACGGCTAAATCGCTAAGTTTTATAGCTTCACAAATTTGCTCGGTAGTAGCAATATCTGTAACTTCTGGAATTCGTAATCTACGAGATTGTTTGCTTGCTTCACGGGCCGTTACTGAAAATTTATCCGATGCTTTTCCGATGCTGCGTGATGATTGCCACGGCACAATGCGATCAACGCCGGCTTCTGTTAAAAGTTCAATCGCCTCTTTTGCGCGGTCACTCTTGGGTAAAGCCTGAACAACGGTGATAGTCGTTGGCAACTGTTCTTGAAAACCTGAGGCGACAACTTCAACTTCAATTGATTTCTTTTTAACGGCAAAAGCTTTTACTTGGCTCCAGGTGCCCTGACCATCGCTGAGCATGAAAATATCGCCAGCTTTCATGCGCAATACACGCACGGCATGGTTAGCATCTTCATTTTCAAATTCGTAAATCTTTCCAACCTGCGTTGGAAGATCATCAACAAAAAATAGAGTCAACATTATTTGCTAAACGCACCTTTGATTTTGGCAAAGATTCGACCGTCATGGCTCTTAACATGGGCATCACCGAATTTTTCACCGCGTAAATCGGCAAATTTCTTCAACAGTTCCTCCTCATCTCGGCTGAGCTTTGTAGGGGTTTGAACTTCAATATGTACAACTAAGTCACCCCGACCACCGTGACGCAAGCGAGTCATTCCCTTGCCCTTAATAGCTATAGGTGTTCCGCTTTGTGTACCGGCTTTAACATGTACATCAACCGGGCCATCCAAAGATTCAACAGTCACAGTCGTACCCACTGCGGCAGCTGTCATGGAAACTGCAAGTGACATATGTAAAGTGTCGCCCTCGCGAATAAGGTAGTCGTGATCAATCTCAACTATTTCTACATATAAATCGCCAGCTGGTCCGCCGCCGTGGCCGACTTCTCCTCGACCTGAAAGCTGAATGCGATTACCAGTTTCTACGCCCGCGGGAATTTTGACTTGAATGTTTTGTCGAGAGCGCACTCGGCCTTCACCGGCACATTCACGGCAAGGATTTTGAATAATGCTTCCATATCCGCCGCACGCGTTACATGGCCTTGACGTCATAACTTGACCGATAACTGAGCGAACTACTTGCTGAGTTTCACCGCGTCCTTTACACACTGCGCATGTTGATGGCGCAGCACCATCAGTGCATCCGCTTCCAGTGCACTTTGGACATACAACTGCACTTTCAACAGTTATTTCGCGTTCGGTACCAAAGCAGGCTTCATTCAAATCAACTTGAATACGGATTAACGAATCTTGGCCAGCACGCATGCGAGGACGTGGGCCACGTGATCCACCGCCACCAAAGAATGCATCCATGATGTCGCTAAATCCGCCGCCAAATCCTCCGCCGCCAAAAGTATTTCCGCCCATGTCATATGTTTGACGCTTTTGTGCATCACTTAATACTTCATAAGCAGCGGTAATCTCCTTGAACTTATCTTGCACCGCAGGATCCGGATTCACATCTGGGTGCAATTCACGTGCAAGTTTGCGATACGCCTTTTTAATTTCATCGGCAGTTGCTTCGCGTGCAACACCCAATGTTTGATAATGATCGCTCAACTTATGCACCTTCGTTAATAAAACGGCCGACATAACGGGCAACTGCAGAGACAGCGGCCATGGAACCTGCGTAATCCATACGCGTTGGACCAATGATTCCTAAAGCTCCTAGCGGAGCATTTTCGGAGCCATAGCCAACGGCAACCAACGAAGTTGTCCGAAGGCTTGCATCGCTTTGCTCAGAGCCAATTCTTACTTTTACGGTTTCATTGGCATCACCTAATAGACGTAGCAATACAACTTGTTCTTCTAACGCCTCAAGAACTGGATGCATTGTCGTTGAAAAATCTTCCTGAAAACGAGCCAAGTTGGCTGTTCCGGCCAAAACAATCTTCTCTTCAGGGCGTTCCATAGACATTTCAATTACCGTTGATACAACAATGGCAACTTCTCTTCGTTCAATGGTTGTGTAGCTTTCCATTAGCCCGGTAATTCGATCGGCAACATCAGGCAAACGATGTCCCATCATGGCGTTATTGAGTTGTGCGCGAAGTGCATTAAGGAAACCTTCAGAAACATCTTGAGTGAGCTCGATAATTCGCTGTTCAACCCGTCCAGCATCGGTAATTAAAACGACCATTAACCGTGAAGCATTTAGTGCCACCAATTCAATATGTCGAACCCGTGACTTAACCATTGTTGGATACTGAACAACTGCCACCTGCTTAGTTACATCTGCCAGCAAACGCACAGTACGCATAACAACATCATCTAGATCCAGGGCACCTTCAAGGAAAGTTTCGATTGCTCGACGCTCAGCTGCTGATAACGGCTTAACAGTTGCTAATTTATCAACGAAAACACGATAGCCAAGATCAGTTGGAATACGTCCTGCACTTGTATGTGGCTGAGTAATCAAGCCCTCTTCTTCAAGAACTGCCATCTCATTGCGAATCGTTGCCGGTGAAATTCCAAGGCTATGGCGATCTGCGATTGATTTTGAACCCACAGGCTCTTGGGTCGCGACGTATTCGTCGACAATAGCGCGAAGGATTTCAAGGCGGCGGGATGACATAGTGGACCTAGGTTACTAGAAAGTTATTTCTCGCACGATTCGATCTGCAATTAAGCGGCCCACTGGAGTCAGCAAGACGCGATCTTCATGCAGTTCGATAAAGCCATTTTCACGATAAGTCCCGAGAAGCTCTAGTTGATGAGGTTCAAGAAGAGAAATCTCTAAACCATCTCGCATACGAATTCCAAGCATTATTGCTTCACGGGCCATCTCTTCGGCCGTCAATATTTCACTCTCATGAATCGGTGATTGACCAGCAAAAAGCTTTTCTTTATAAGCATTCGGGTGCTTAACATTCCAAAAGCGCTTTCCATCAATATGTGAATGCGCCCCAGGTCCAAGGCCCCACCAGTTTTTGTTTACCCAGTAAGCAACGTTGTGGCGGCATTCATGGCCAGGCTTTGCCCAGTTGGAAAGCTCGTACCAAGTTAGTCCACGTTGTTCGCACATTTGATCAACCAATAAATACATATCTGCCATCAAATCATCATCGGGCATTGTTAAATCACCACGTTTAATCTGCGCCGCTAACTTTGTACCTGTCTCAACTATTAATGCATATGCACTGATGTGGTCGATATCTAAATCCAACGCTGCCTGAACGCTCTCGCGCCAATCATCAAGTGATTCACCGGGAGTGCCATAAATTAAATCAACGCTAATACTTTTAAATCCTGCAGCCCGGGCCATATCGACTGCACGCTTTACATTCTCAGGGTTGTGGGTTCGATCAAGCACGGCTAATACATGCGGCTTAGCGGACTGCATTCCAAATGAGATTCGGTTGAATCCAACCTCTAAATATCGTGCTAATTTCTCTGACGTAACTGAATCTGGATTTGCCTCAAGAGTGATTTCACAATCTTTGGTTAAACCATTTCGCGCTTTTATTGCAGTAATTACTCGGCCCAAATCATCGGCTGGAAGAAGAGAGGGTGTTCCTCCCCCAAAAAAAATAGTTGGAACTTCATCAAGTGGTGCGCCATCAAGCTCTTTCAAAACCGCATCGATGTAGTCATTACTAACTATCTCTAGCGTTGCACCATCTTGAAGCTCAGATGGGGTGTACGTGTTGAAGTCACAATAACCGCACCGCTTAATGCAGTAAGGGATATGAACATAGAAAGAGAGTGTCATTGCCCGGCTTTACGTGCTGCCTTTACTTTTTCAATATCGGCATCGGTTGCAAGGGCTGCTACGAATGCTTCTTGTGGGACTTCAACACGGCCCACCATCTTCATTCGCTTTTTACCCTCTTTTTGCTTTTCAAGAAGTTTACGTTTACGCGAGATATCTCCACCATAACATTTTGCCAAAACATCTTTACGGATTGCTCGAATACTTTCGCGGGCGATGATTCGAGAACCAACTGCGGCTTGAATAGGAACTTCGAACTGCTGGCGCGGAATTAATTCGCGCAGTTTTCCGGTCATCATCACGCCATAGGCATAAGCTTTATCGCGGTGAACAATTGCACTAAAGGCATCCACGGCTTCACCCTGTAACAAGATATCGACCTTGACCAAGTTGCCTTCGGCATCGCCCTTTTCTTCGTAATCAAGTGATGCATAACCCTTGGTGCGTGATTTAAGTTGGTCAAAGAAGTCAAAGACGATTTCAGCCAATGGCAAGTCATAACGAATCTCAACGCGATCTTCAGAGATGTAATCCATGCCCAGCAGAATTCCGCGGCGCTCTTGGCAGAGCTCCATAATTGTTCCGATGAACTCAGATGGGGCAAGAATCGTTGATTTAACGATTGGCTCAAAGACTGTTTCAACTTTTCCATCTGGAAACTCTGAAGGATTAGTAACGCGAATTTCTTTTCCATCATCCATAACAACGTTGTAAACAACGTTGGGAGCGGTAGAGATCAAATTCAATTTATGCTCGCGCTCTAGGCGCTCACGCACGATTTCCATATGCAAAAGCCCTAAGAAGCCACAACGAAAACCAAAACCAAGTGCTGCTGAGCTTTCTGGCTCGTATACGAGAGCGGCATCGTTGAGTTGTAACTTATCTAGCGCTTCGCGAAGGACAGGAAAATCAGCGCCATCTAATGGGAATAGACCAGAGAAGACCATTGGCTTTGGATCTTTGTATCCAGCAAGGGCGGTCTTAGTTGGGTTGTTATAGGTCGTAATCGTGTCACCCACGCGTGATTGGCGAACATCTTTTACGCCTGTAATTAAATACCCTACTTCGCCAACCCCTAAGCCTTTTGATGCAACTGGCTCTGGCGAAATTACGCCAACTTCTAATGCCTCATGTCGAACGCCGGTAGAAAACATTTGAATCTGCTCGCGAGGAGATAAGTGACCATCGATTACACGAACATAAGTAACTACGCCGCGATATGCATCGTAGACAGAGTCAAAAATTAATGCACGTGCAGGGGCATCGGCATCACCCTTTGGCGCAGGAATCTGGGCAATGATTTGATCCAAAAGCTCAGCTACTCCATCACCGGTTTTACCTGAAACGCGTAAGCAATCTTCAGGTTGGCAACCGATTAACTTTGCAAGTTCGGCAGCGAACTTTTCAGGTTGAGCATTAGGTAAATCAATTTTATTGAGCACAGGAATAATCGTTAAATTATTTTCCATCGCAAGATATAAGTTAGCCAACGTCTGCGCTTCAATTCCCTGTGCGCAATCGACTAACAAGACCGCGCCTTCACATGCAGCTAGCGAGCGCGAAACTTCGTAAGTAAAGTCAACGTGACCAGGTGTATCAATCATGTTCAGGATGTATTCCTGCCCATCGATTCCACTGCGCCAAGGCAGACGAACTGCTTGAGATTTAATAGTGATTCCGCGTTCGCGTTCGATATCCATGCGATCTAGATACTGCGCGCGCATATTGCGTGCCTCTACTACTTCGGTGATTCCCAACATTCGGTCGGCAAGGGTTGATTTGCCGTGATCGATATGGGCAATAATGCAGAAATTACGAATCTGCGCCGGATTAGTTGCTGCTGGTTGCGGCGCCTTAGCAAGTGAAATTGCAGGCATGAACCTAGCCTCGCTTTAAGATCGAAGAAGAATTAACGTGCGCCGGCTTTGGCAGCTGCCTTAGCCATTGATGACTTCTTATTTGCTGCAGCATTCTTGTGAAGAACACCCTTTTGCACTGCAACATCTAGAGCCTTTGAAGCTGTGCGGAGTTCAGTTGTGATTACTGCTGCATCTCCTGCTGTAACTGCATCCTTGAATTTACGGACAGCGGTCTTGATAGATGAGCCCACAGACTTGTTGCGAAGGCGTGCCTTCTCGTTGGTCTTGATGCGCTTAATCTGAGACTTGATATTTGCCACGCTGTAGTACTCCGAACTTCTAGGGTGTTGTTAAGGGGTAAAGGTTACCTGTTAGAGCCCGAAGGCTCAAATCAGGCGGTAATTATGCCTGAAGAGGCTGCTCGGCGGCGCTTTCGACCACCAGCTGGCTTGTTCTCTTCTTGCGGCTCAACTATTGGCTCTTCTGGAGCGTTAAGAGATTCATGGAACTCATGCTCAGTGGCATCTTTTTCCTCAGCGTCTTCATGCTGTGATGATGGAACATCAAGTTGAGGCATTGGCGCCTTCATCTTTACTGGCTCCATATGAATATGAATTCCGCGTCCGCTACATGAATCACATGTCGTTGAGAAGGCCTCGATGAGCCCTTGTCCAACACGCTTACGTGTCATCTGAACAAGACCAAGGGAGGTTACTTCTGCAACTTGGTGCTTTGTACGATCGCGACCCAAACATTCAACAAGTCGGCGTAAAACCATCTCGCGGTTTGATTCCAAAATCATGTCGATGAAGTCGATAACTACGATTCCACCAAGGTCGCGAAGGCGAAGTTGGCGTGCAATTTCTTCGGCAGCTTCTAAGTTATTTTTGGTAACGGTTTCTTCAAGGTTTCCGCCCTTACCAATAAATTTACCGGTGTTAACGTCGATAACAATCATCGCTTCAGTGCGATCGATAACAAGTGAGCCACCTGAAGGCAGATAGACCTTACGATCAAAGGCCTTTGCTAACTGTTCTTCAACTCGGAAATCGGCAAATAGATCGCCAGTACCTACGTACTTTTCAATCTTTGTAGTTAGCTCTGGTGCGATAAAGCCAAGGTAGTTTGTGACTTCATCCCATGCACTGGCACCTTGAACCGTTAACTTGCGGAAATCCTCATTGAAGATATCGCGAATAACGCGAACCGCAAGATCAGGCTCTTGGTACAACGCAACCGGTGGATTGAAATTTGTGTTCTGGGTCTTGGCATAAATGTCATCCCACTGCGCTTTTAAACGAGCGACATCATTTGTTAAATCTTCTTCGCTCACACCTTCGGCCGCTGTACGCACGATGACGCCGGCTTCTTCAGGAATTAAGTTTTTTAAGATCGCCTTAAGACGAGTGCGCTCTGTTTCAGGTAAACGCTTTGAGATACCTGACATTCCGCCACCAGGAACATAAACAACATAACGTCCCGGAAGAGAGATCTGGCTAGTTAAGCGCGCACCTTTTTGACCAATAGGATCTTTAGTTACCTGAACTAATACTGGCTGGCCGGTCTTTAAGACGGTTTCAATCTTACGAGGCTCAGACTCTGAAATTCCGGCGGCATCCCAATTAACTTCACCGGCATATAAAACCGCGTTACGGCCCTTGCCAATATCAACGAATGCAGCTTCCATTGAAGGAAGAACGTTTTGTACGCGGCCCAAATAAACATTTCCAACATATGAAACGTTGCTATTTCTGTTTACGTAGTGTTCGACCATTACGCCATCTTCAATAACTGCAATTTGCGTACGATCTGCTATTTGGCGAACCAACATTTCGCGATCAACATTTTCACGGCGAGCTAAGAACTCTCCATCAGTAATAACTGTTGAGCGTTTGCGATATGGCTCGCGATATTCAGTACGGCCACCACGATCATTGCGATCGTTGCGATCGCGACGTCCGCCTCGGCGATCGTTGCGATCCGGGCGATCAGTACGTTCGGTGCGGGCAGGACGAGCTGGACGCTCGCGAACTTCGCGAACCTTTACAACTGTTGCAACACCATCTTCATCAATAACTTCACCTGGAGTTATGCCATCGGCATCTCCGGCTGCACGTCGACGGCGTCGACGGCGATGTGTTACGCCTTCACCATCTGTCGTCTCTTCATCGCCTTCAACAATGCTCTCTTCAGTAGCTGCAACATCTGTGCCTGGTTTGCGACGGCCACGGCCACCTCGACGGCGACGGCGGTTGCGATCTGCCCGATCGGCACTCTCTGTTGTGGTTTCACCCGCAGGAGCATCTGCCTTAGCAACCTGTGCTTTAGGACTCTGGGCAACTTCTGCCTTTTTACGAGGAGCCTTTGCAACTGGCTTCTCTGGGGCTGCTTGAAATACTGGAACCGGGACAGCGGCTTTCTTACGCACACTCTTCTTTGGTTCTTCAATGATTACTTCAGATAGCTCAGCTTTAGCTGAAGCTTTCTTGACCGCACGCTTGCGCGGTGTTTTAGGCTCAATCGCCATGGCACCAAATCCTCTATGCGTCTTTTACAACGCTTATCTCGTTAAAAAATCCCTGTTTTAGGTTTTTCTTACCTGTTCGCGCTGGGCTTTTGCCGCGATGGATTCGCGAGCCGCGCTGAACTATGTGCCCTAAGTATGGCAGAGGATGTGCCAAATTACCTACTTATTGGCTTTTCTAGCCCCTTGAGCGAGCGTGAACGTTCTGAAGAAGTCCAAATCCAATCAATGTGGCGAACATTGATGATCCCCCATAGGAGATAAATGGCAGTGGAACTCCGGTCATCGGCATGAGCCCAAGGGTCATTCCAATATTTTCAAATATCTGGAATGCATACCAAGCAATCACACCGGTTGTCACTAATCGCCCAAATGGATCACTCGTTCTTCGCGCAATCGAAAAGGCGCGCATCAAGATTATCAAATACAAAAGCACAATTAATCCACTACCTAGAAAACCTAACTCTTCACCAGCGACAGTAAAAATAAAGTCAGTTTGTTGTTCAGGCACAAATCGACCATTAGTTTGAGGTCCGTTAAATAATCCAGTTCCAATTAATCCACCCGAACCTACGGTGATACGAGCCTGTCGTAATTGGTAACCCGAGCCTTGTGAATCAGCAGTTGGATCAACGAATGTTTGCAAGCGCTTAACTTGATACTCACTAATTACTCCGGATTTAGTTGCAACAACTGCACCTAACACCGCTATTAGCAATAATCCAACTACCCATTTAGTTGATGAACCAGATACAGCGATGATAGTGACTACAGATGCTGAAATGATAAAAACTGTACCCATATCTGGCTGAAGCAAGATAAAAATAACTGGAATGGCTGCAATAACTAGAGCCTGTAACACATCACGCGAACCTGGCTCATTACTATCATGGGTTCGTTCCGCTAAAATCATAGACATTCCAATAATGATTGAAATCTTTGCTAACTCAGCTGGTTGAATCTGAAAACCACCGGGCAATGCGATCCAAGCTTTCGCACCATTGACTTCACTTCCAAGACCTGGAATCAACACAACAATCAAACCAATGACACCAAGGCCCCACACAATTGGCGTGTATGCACGCAACAATCGATAATCAATAACCGTAGTGCCATAAGCCAGAAGCGCACCGATTGTAATGTTGATGATATGACGTTTAAGGTAATACTGAGGATCTAGACCATTGCGTGCATACCAATCACGAGTTGCCGCATAAACCAACAGGGTTCCCATAAATAGCAACAGCCCTACAGCCGCAGTTAATATGGGATCAAAGCCATGAAATATCGAACTCCGACTTCGGCGATACAAACGTTGACGCGCAGCTATCTGACTCATGGCGTCCCCTTTGGTTTTGTCGCTGGTGAAATCTTAGGCAATGTAGTTGGCGGTTTTCCGGATGGATAAATCGCAGCACCTGGAACAACTTTATTACCAACAACGCCAAATAAGGCTTCATAGATTTTTCGAACGCCAACACCCGATGTTGATGCACCAAATCCACCTTGACCCACCATCATCACAACGGCAAATCTCGGATTCTTGCTTGGAGCAAAAGATGCAAACCATGAGGTGTCATCTTTGGCAGATCCATTGGGATTCTTGCCAAAGACCTGACCCGTACCGGTTTTACCGCTGACTTCGATAGGAAAACCAGCAAAAACTCCGGCACCGGTGCCACTAACAACTACTTCTCGAAGTGCGCCTTGCAAGAACTTAATAGTCGAGGGAGCGACATTGAGGGTCGCCAACTTATTCGGCTCGATAGTCTCAACAACTGTGCCATCTGTTTTAACAATGGCTTTTCCTACCGTTGCTTGCCAAATCGTTCCACCATTACCAATTGCTGCATACATCTGAGTTAACTTCAAAGGCGTTACAACTGTATCTCCCTGGCCAATTGCAAAGTTAACTGCATCGCCGGCACGAACCTTGTCACCGTCTACGCAGTTTTCAGCAGCCAACTGAATAAGAAAGGGTGTCTGCTGCGCCTTCGTAGCACGCGTCTTGTAGTTACAGTAGAAATCTTTATTTTGCTCGAACCAACTCTTCTTATATGTTCGATCTGCTAATCGCGAAGTTGACTCGGAAGGTAGATCGATACCAACCTTTTGTGCGATATGAAAACTCTGAGCGGCTTTAAAGAAGTAGTCATTAGGGTTTGATTTTGGTTTCAATCCCCCATCACGAAGCCACTCATCAAAGGCAATTTGATACCACAAGGTGTCACATGAAACCGCGATGGCTTTCTTTAAGCTCATGCGACCCTGGTCTTTGCTATCAAAGTTCTGGAATGCGCGTGTTCCAACTTGAACTTGTGCAGGACAATCGTAAGAAGCATTTAAGTCATAACCAGCTGCCGCAGCAGCAACAACCGATACAGATTTGAATGTGGAAGCCGGAGCAAAAAGACCTTGCAGCGCACGGTTAAGTGCAGGCACCGCTTTTTTCTCACTAAATAAATCGGCAGCTTCTTGAACAGTTAACCCTTTTTCAAATGCATTGGGATCATACGTCGGATAAGAAGCAAGGGCCAAGATTCGTCCAGTCTTAATATCCATAACAACCGCAGCCCCAGAATCAGATGTGTATCCATTGGCACGGCCACGCTGCACCGCATCAGCCAATGCCGTCTCTGCAGCGGCCTGTAAACGAACATCTAAACTTGTTACCAAATGATCACCTGGAATTGGTTTTGTATTTTGGCTTTCACGAGTGATCGCCTCTTTACGATCAACGATGACTGTTCGAATACCAGGTGTTCCTCGTAAATATGAGTCGTACTGAACTTCTAGCCCAGCTTTTCCAATTGACTCACTTCTAAAGTACTTCTTGCCATTTCCTTTTGCTAAATCACTCTCAGTCAATGGGCCAACATATCCAAGTACATGCGCAGCATTGACTCCAACAATGCTTGGGTAGTTTCGAATTGCAATTGGTTGGGCATCTACCCCAGGATATTGATCAGATCGCTCCACAATTTGGAGTGCGATATCTGGATCGGCTTCTTTGGTAATTGGTATTGGTTGATATCTAGAACCAGTCCAGCATCCAGCGCGTTGACCTTTTGGAAGCTCTCCGCAAAGGCGAGTATTTGTAAAGACATCGTCGTATTTAAGTTTGAGTAGTTTTGCTAATCGCTGTAAAACTTCAACTCCCTTATCAGGCTGCTTATCTAAAGCGATGCGATCGATAGTGATTGCCAAACCAACTTTATTAAGAGCCAATGGCACGCCGGATGAGTCCACTATTAAGCCACGGGTGGCAGGTGCTACAACGTCACGGCTTTGAATGCTCAGAGCAGCATCCCGATACTTTGGGCCGGCAGCGATTTGAAGATAAAACAAGCGGCCAAATAGCGCAGCAAGTAATGAAACAATCAGAATCTGAACAACAAGCAAACTAAGGCGTGAGCGTTGATTCATTTAGCGCGCTTTTCGAATATAAGACCATGTAAATATGAAAATATAGGTAAGACAATTGGCGTAACTACCAGTGTCCACACTGAGTTGCCTAGAAGAACCAATAAGGTTTGACCAAAACTTCCTGTCGAAACTCCAAGCAAAACGCCACTCGCAATAAATATAACCTCAGAAGCTAAGTTGGCAATTACGACGAAGAAAACTACGCCAATAGGATTTCCATTTATATTGCTATCGCCATAGCCAAGATATGAAACGCCATAACAAACAATGACCATTATCAAAGTCCATTGCCCAAAAGGGCCATCAGAACTCTGTGACAAATCCATCAAAATTCCAGCTGCAAATCCTGACAAAGCTGCGATTTCTGGGGTACTCATAATGGCCCACACCAAAGCAAAGATTACGAAAAGGGAAAATCCTCCACCGGGAAGTTTAAATTGATTCAACCCAGCTTCTTGCACAAGAAAGACAATTACAAAAATTGGAGCGGAAAATGAAATCTGGCGTGTCAACATCAGGGGCTACTTAGTGGGAGAGGGTGAAGGAGTTACATAAACCGTAACCGTGGGAATTGGAGTAGGAATTGGCTTAGTTGGAATCAAAGCATCACCCGGATTACTAACTGGTGCACCGACCACGACGGCTACAACTCCTAAACTAGAAAAACTTGTGTAAAAACGGACCGCACCACTTTGCGCTATTTCACCAGCTGAGTTATCAACTGAGGTTACATAACCAACTGGAACTCCAGGAACAAATGGGCGATTAGCTACACTTCCGCGAGCGAGCAGGACATCTCCCACTTTCACCGTGGTCAGATTGTCCAGTAATTGCAAATCTCCTGAGCGCGTTCCTCGGCCGGTCAAAATTCCAATCTGCTGAGTGCCAGCAATTCGAACGCCGATCTTGAAGGATGGATCAGTTGCAAGCATCACTAGTGAAGAATTTGGATAAACATCTTTTACAACTCCGGCGATACCATTTTGTGAAAGAACAGTCATGTTTTTCTTGATACCGGCATTAGCACCGCTATCAATTATTATCGACTGTGAAAAAGATTGACTGGATCCTTGGCTTATCACTCGTGCATTTACTACTTTGTATCCTGCAGTACCCGCTAAATCAAGAATTGATTTGAGCTGTTTTAGCTGTGCATCAGCATTTTTGCGGTTTAACAACGTAGCCTTCAACTTTGCATTATCGGCCCGCAGTTTTTCAATTTGGTTTCGAGTGCGACCAAGGTGCGTCACATCAGTAAGAAAATTCTTAAATGGTGACAGGACAACATTTCCAGCTCTTTGAAAAGGCGAGAGTATTGTTCGGGTACCTTGACGTGCATTTTCCAATATCGCGACACCGCGCAGATCTAAAGTAATTAGAAATAGCGAAGTGACAATTAACGTGATTAAGAGAAAACGAGTACGACCTTCTCCGCCGTAACGCATCTTCTTTTAAACCTATCGACGAGGTTCGGAGATTAAGACCTTCTCTAAAGCCTCAAACTCTTCGATGCACTTACCGGAACCTTCAACTACGGCATCCAAAGGACGCTCGGCAACGTGAATTGGCATTCCAGTTTCCTTACGAAGACGCTCGGCAAGACCTTTAAGAAGGGCTCCTCCACCGGTTAGAACAATTCCACGATCCATTAAATCTGATGCTAGCTCTGGAGGCGTCTTATCAAGTGTGCTCTTTACTGCGTTAACGATTGCATTGACCGGCTCTTCAAGAGCTTTGCGAATTTCAGCAGCTGATACAACGATTGTCTTTGGTAGACCAGTTGCTAAATCGCGACCACGGATTTCTGCATCATTTTCACCTGGCAGTGGATAAGCAGAACCAATCGCCATCTTGATTTCTTCAGCTGTGCGCTCTCCCAATAGAAGAGAGAATTCACGCTTAACCCAGTTAATAATCGATTGATCTAGTTCATCTCCACCTACGCGGATTGAAAGCGATGTAACGATTCCGCCGAGTGAGATAACCGCAACCTCAGTAGTGCCGCCACCAATATCTACAACCATATTTCCAGTTGGTTCGTGAATCGGAAGTCCAGCACCGATTGCTGCTGCCATTGGTTCTTCAATGATGTAAACCTTGCGAGCACCTGCTGCATATCCAGCATCTTTTACTGCGCGCTGTTCGACACCAGTAATACCTGATGGAACGCAGACGACGATACGTGGCTTAGCCAAGTAACGGCGACGGTGAACTTTTTGAATAAAGTAACGGAGCATGCGCTCGGTTGTATCGAAGTCGGCGATAACACCATCTTTAAGTGGACGAATTGCCACAATGTTTCCTGGAGTACGGCCAATCATCTTCTTTGCTTCAAGACCAACGGCTAAAATTCCACCAGTGTCTTGATTAACGGCAACTACAGATGGCTCATTCAAAACAATTCCACGTCCTCGAACATAAACCAGCGTGTTCGCAGTTCCAAGGTCGACGGCCATGTCGCGGCCGATGAAGGACATTCTGCTTTGTGAACTCATACTTTTGTACTCCTTGATTAATTAGGGAAGAAAATTTGAATTTCGCGCGCAGCTGATTCAGGTGAATCGGAGCCATGCACAATGTTCTGAACAACTTTGGTGCCTTGATCACGTGCTAAATCACCACGGATTGTTCCGGGTGCTGCAACTGTTGGATCTGTAACGCCAGCCAAGGAACGGAAACCTTCGATAACACGATTACCGGTGGCAACTATTGCAACGATTGGTCCCGACATCATGAACTCAACTAGAGGTTCGTAAAATGGCTTACCAATATGTTCGGCATAATGTTGTTCGAGTAATGCACGGTCCGCGTTGAGCATTCGTATAGCTTCGATGGAATATCCCTTTGTTTCAACACGGGAGATAACTTCACCCACTAAGCCACGACGGACTCCATCTGGCTTAACAAGGATCAAGGTTTTCTCTGTGCTCACCCGCCTAGTCTATTAGGCCTTTTCCCCTGCCTGTGCCATGAAAGCCGCGCGAGCAGCTTCGCCTTTACGGCCAACAATGATGGCTGCGGCCCAAAGTCCTACAAATATCACCCCGACAAGAAAGTAGGCAGGGACTACAAAGCCAAAAGAGATCATAAAAAGCTGCAAAATCGAGCCGATATAGAAACCTGAGCGGCGCTTGAGAAGCCCAGCGTTAAGAAAAAGTAGCAGTGAAATTATCGAGCCATACACCAGGGCCGCCGTCGAGTGATCTTTAGTTGCAAGAAGTATTGCAAAACCTAATGTCATGCTCTCCATTACAAGAACAGATGCACCTAAAACTTTCATTGAGCAAACTTCTTTCGCAAATATGCACGCGCTTCGCCAACTGTTACTACTGAACCAGTGACAATAATTCCAACAGTGTCTTCACTCAATGGTCTCGTAGCATCGGTTACTGCTCGATCGAGTGCACCTTGTAAATCATTTACTTCAAAGACACGATCATTTCCGAAAATTCTTGATGCAATCTTTTCTAATTCAGAAGAACTCATAGCTCGTGAAGAAGTGCTTTGGGTGACAATCACGTGGTCAACAATTGGTTCTAACTCCTTTAAAATTCCTTCTGCATCTTTGTCACCAAAGACCCCAATCACTGCAACGATTTCATCAAAATTAAATTCACTCTTAAGTGTCTCCGCCAAAGCCTTGGCACCATGCGGATTGTGTGCGGCATCTAAAATCACAGTTGGATCACGATGCACTATTTCGCATCGACCTGGTGAAGTTACGGCGGCAAAACCTGCGCGAACCGCTTCGATATCAAGTGGCTGATCTCCAAAGAAAGCCTCAACGGCAACTAAAGCGCTAGCTGCATTTGCAGCCTGATGTTTTCCATGTAAAGGTAGGAAGATCTCATCATATGTATCGTGCAAACCTTGAATTGTTAGCAACTGTCCTCCGACGGCAATGGCACGAGATGCAACTGAGTATTCAATTCCTTCACGTGCAACATCTGCGCCTACTTCGGCAGCTTTTCTAATTAACTCTTTTGCGGCTTCAGGCTCTTGTTGCGCAAGAACAATAAAGCCGCCCTCTTTAATTATTCCCGCTTTAGTTGCCGCGATTTCATGCAACGTTGTGCCTAAGTATTCAGTGTGATCTAGGCCGATCGGCATGATTACCGAAACATCAGCGTCGATAACATTTGTTGCATCCCATTCTCCGCCCATGCCCACTTCAATGACCCCAACATCAACAGGGTGCTCGGCAAAGGCTGCAAAAGCTAGCCCAGTCACTGCTTCAAAGAATGAAATCGGATGTTCAAACTTTGCATCCATTAAATCCAAATAGGCGGCAATATCGTTGTATACGAAGATCAACTCTTTAGGGTCAATCGGTTCGCCATTTATAGCGATGCGCTCTCGGTAAGTTTCGAGATGCGGACTTGTGAAGCGACCCGTACGTAAACCATGTGCAAAAAGCAGAGAATCGATCATCCGGGTAGTGGTGGTCTTGCCGTTGGTTCCGCCCACATGAATCGTTGGATAAGTTAACTGAGGCGAGCCCAAAATATCTACTAATGCAGCGATTCGTTCAGTCGAAGGAGCTATACGGGTTTCTGGCCAGCGAGCTAAAAGTGCTTGCTCGATTGCATCAACGCGCTCTTGATCATCGGGTGAAATAATCATGCGCTTGGTAAGGCTGCTAGTTGCGTGGTGATGCGCTCGATATCGGCACTTGTCTTTAGCAATCGTTCACGAATTTCGATTACAACGCTTTCAGGTGCCTTTGCCATAAAACCTTCATTATTTAATTTAACTTCCGCTGTTTGTTTATCTTTGATGGCTGCAGCTAAATCTTTTTCAAGACGGGCACGTTCTGCTACGACATCGATCGAGCCAGTCAAATCAAACTCTAGCTTTACAGATCCTATTTCAACTTTCGCACTTGGAGTGATGTCACCTAGTTCAAGGCGAAGAACAAATGCCATGGCGCTTGCATAATCTGCAATTGCCCCTTTGGCATCAAAACGTGCAGGAATTTTCGCTGATGTTTTTATCCCTTGATCATTTCGGAATCTACGAACGTCGGTAATAATTTCCTGCATCTCGGCAACAAGTTTTTCAGATGCCTTATCAACATGTTCAGCATCGGCTACAGGCCACTGCGCAATAACCAATGATTCACCTGCTGTAATTGTTGTCCAAAGCTCTTCGGTAATAAATGGCATTACAGGGTGCAGCAGGCGTAGCAATTGATCAAGCACATAGCCAAGTACGCGCTTAGTCTGTGCTGAATCAGAGCCGGCAAAAACTTCCTTTGACAGCTCTAAATACCAATCGCACAAGTCATCCCAAGCAAAGTGATAGAGAAGTTCACATGCGCGCGCGAACTCATATTTTTCAAGCAGCGCATCTACCTCGGTAATGGTTTCTGAAAGTCGGCTAAGAATCCACTTATCGATTGCATTAAGTGAATCTCTGGCTGGCAAGTCACCATCAATATTTGCACCATTCATCATTGCAAAACGCGTTGCATTCCACAGTTTGGTAGCAAAGTTTCGAGAACCGCCAATCCAATCTTCGGCTAAAGCTTGATCAGTTCCTGGATTAGCACCCCGTGCCAGAGTAAATCGCAATGCATCGGCGCCGTACTTGTCCATAAATTCAATTGGATCAACTACATTTCCGCGACTCTTTGACATCTTCTTGCCGAATTGATCGCGCACTAAGCCATGCAACATGATGGTTTTAAATGGCGGAACTCCGTCCATAGCAAAAATGCTCATCATCATCATTCGAACTACCCAGAAGAATAAAATGTCATAGCCCGTAACAAGAACTGAAGTTGGATAGAACTTAGCTAAATCAGCGGTTTTTTCTGGCCAACCAAAGGTTGAAAATGCCCATTGCCCTGAAGAAAACCACGTATCTAAAACATCTGGATCTTGCGTGTAGCCAGCTGGTGCTGATTCACCCAGGCCTACAACTACAACTTCACTATTGGGTCCATACCAAACTGGAATGCGATGACCCCACCAGAGCTGGCGCGAAATACACCAGTCATGCATGTTGTCTACCCAATCAAAATATCGTGGCTCTAACTCTTTAGGTTCGATAGTGACTGAGCCATTGCGAACAGCATCGGCCGAGGCCTTTGCAAGTGGAGCGACCTTTACGAACCATTGTTTTGATAAACGTGGTTCTACCGTTGTATCGCAGCGTGAACAATGACCAACGGCGTGAATGTACGGACGCTTTTCGGCAACGATTCGACCCATGGATCTTAGTTTTTCAACTACTGCCACACGCGCCACGAAACGATCCATGCCATCAAACTCTGTTCCAGTTCCGTCCATGATGCCGTGCTCGTTCATGATTACTACAAATGGAACATTATGACGAAGCGCCATTTCGAAGTCATTTGGGTCATGAGCTGCAGTAACTTTTACAGCACCGGTTCCAAAATCAGGATCTACTAATTCATCAGCAATGATTGGAATCATGCGATTTACTAGTGGCAGCAAAACAGTTGTACCAATCATGTGCTTGTAACGCGGATCATCTGGGTGAACTGCTACCGCGCCATCGCCCATCATCGTTTCAGGACGTGTAGTTGCAACCGTGATGCTTTGTTCACCTTCGCCGTAGCGAACTGAAACAAATTCACCTGCATCATCCTGATGCTCGACTTCGATATCAGAGAGCGCGGTTAAACAGCGAGGACACCAATTAATAATTCGCTCTGCGCGATAAATTAAACCGGCATCGTGCATCTTCTTAAACAAAGTAACAACAGAGTTAGACATCGCTTCATCCATCGTGAAGCGCTCGCGCGACCAATCAACTGAAGAACCAAGGCGTTTCATCTGCTCAAGGATTGCTCCCCCAGATTCGGCTTTCCACTCCCAAACTTTCTTAACAAATTCTTCGCGCCCAAGATCGTGACGAGATTTTCCATCGGTAGCTAACTGTTTTTCAACAACGTTTTGAGTCGCAATACCGGCATGATCCATTCCAGGGAGCCACAAAACTTCAAAACCTTTCATGCGCTTCATACGAGATAGGCAATCCTGCAGCGTTTGATCTAATGCATGGCCAATATGTAGGACGCCGGTTACATTTGGTGGTGGCAAAACAATTGAAAAGGCCGGCTTACTAGACGCGGCATCTGCAGTGAAATAGCCAGCACTAACCCACTTTTTATACAGGGTTGCTTCGATATCAGATGGTGAAAAACTGGAAGCTAGGTCGCCGGGCATGAGGAGCAGTCTAGATTATGCGCTCTTCTCCTCTTGACCCTTTGCCACGCGAGAACGCTTTGGAATATCGCCAGTCCGATTAATAAATTTAGGTAGCGCCCCATTTTCGATGCAATCTTTGTTGATAATCACCTTCGCGACATCGGCACGGCTAGGTACGTCGTACATCACACCCAAAAGTACGGATTCCATGATCGCACGAAGTCCACGAGCACCAGTTCCGCGAACGAGAGCGAGGTCGGCGATTGAGTCCAACGCCTCTGAATCAAATTCAAGTTCGACGTTATCAAGATCAAAGAGACGTTGGTACTGCTTGACTAATGCGTTCTTTGGCTCGGTCAAAATCTGCATCAAAGCTTCTTTATCAAGATTTTCAACACTTGTTAGAACTGGAAGTCGACCGATGAACTCAGGGATCATTCCAAACTTCAAAAGATCTTCAGGCATAACATCGGCAAAAATATCTTTACGGTTTTTATCGGCGGCATCTTGCAAAGTTGCATTAAAGCCAACGCCTGACTTTCCAACACGGCTTTCAATAATCTTTTCAAGACCAGCAAATGCCCCACCAACAATGAACAAGACATTTGTTGTATCTATTTGAATGAACTCTTGATGCGGATGCTTACGTCCGCCTTGGGGTGGAACGGAAGCAACAGTTCCTTCTAGAATTTTAAGAAGTGCCTGCTGAACACCTTCGCCTGAAACATCGCGAGTAATTGAAGGGTTTTCAGATTTGCGCGCCACCTTATCGATTTCATCGATATAGATAATTCCAGTCTCAGCTTTTTTAACATCGTAATCAGCGGCCTGCAAAAGCTTGAGCAAGATATTTTCAACATCTTCGCCAACATAGCCGGCTTCAGTAAGAGCTGTTGCATCGGCAATAGCAAATGGAACGTTAAGCATGCGGGCAAGTGTTTGCGCCATGAGGGTCTTGCCACATCCAGTTGGTCCAAGAAGCAAGATGTTTGATTTAGCTAATTCAATTTGATCTTCGCGGTTACCGCTTTGTACGCGCTTGTAATGGTTGTATACGGCAACTGATAAAGATTTCTTTGCGCGATTTTGGCCGATTACATATTGATCCAGAAATTCAAAGATTTCTTGTGGCTTTGGTAGTTCAGCTAAGCCAAGTGATGAGGCTTCCGAAAGCTCTTCAACGATGATTTCATTACAGAGTTCGATACATTCATCGCAGATATAAACGCCAGGTCCAGCAATGAGTTTTTTAACTTGCTTCTGAGTTTTTCCGCAGAAGGAACACTTCAGCAGGTCGCTTGTTTCACCGATTCTGGTCATGGGCAAATTTTAGATTCTAAGCGCGATTTATGCTTGGATTTTTACGCTTAACCCTGTTCGCCCTGAGAATAATCGGCCGGTGCTTTCATATCTTTAACTCCTGGGACCATTAAAACAAGGGCGCAGATGAATACGTGGAAGATAGATGCGCCAATGAGCAAATTCTTTTCTCCAAAGAATGCAACGGCCGGACCCACAAGAGCCATGCCTAGAGGCATTAATCCAGAAGATCCCATGTGGTCGATGCTAAATACGCGACCTTGAAGTTCATGTGGAATTTCGCGTTGAATAGCAGAGTTCCAATATGCCTCCCACGGACCAACAGATAATCCCGCAAGTAAATAAGCACAAACAACCACTGTTTCATTAACTGGAAATGCCAAGACCAATGGCGCAAGAATTAACAACATCCAGATTAAAACCGAGGTTTGCCCTTCATGTTTAACTTTAATTCTCGCAAAGATAATGGCAGATATGACTCCGCCAACTGAAAACGCTGCCGCGGAAATAGCAAAGACCGTATTGGTATGAAACTCTCGACGCGTGATAACAGGCAATAACACCGCTTCTGCGGCCAGAACAACCATGAGCTGAACCGATGCCATAGCGATCATGGCCCCTACCCATTTAATTTCCCATACTGTGCGCAGACCTTCGCGAAGTTCAGTTAAGAAAGGCTCTTGTGGTTTTTTGTCTGCATTTATATCTTCTTTAATCTGGGCCAAGAAGAAAGTTCCAAATGCAAAAGCGATTGCAGTGAATAGAAAGGTCATTCGGCCACCAATAAGTAATACCGATGCTCCCCCGATTCCAGGACCAACGATTGATGCCATCCGAACAACAACACCACGTGCAACATTTCCCGCTGGAAGTTTTTCTTCTGGCAGCAATGATGGGATGAATGCGCCAGCTGATGCTGCGCCGAAGGCATCACCGATTCCCATAACAAAGACTGCAATACCTAGTGCAAAATGCGGCATGGAAGGTGCCGAGATAAAGACCATCGAAAAGACGATTGCCGCTCTAAATAAATCTGCCGCCATCATTACTTGTTTACGTGGCAAACGATCGGCCCACACTCCGGCAAATGGAGCAAAGACGACGCCAGATAAAATACGAGCACCGAGAATTAAACCTAATGTTGTTGCGCTTCCACCTGCATCAAGAACTGTTACAGCTAATGCAATTGGAAACGCGGATGCACCCAAAACAAAAATAGTAGTAGAAAACCAAAAGAGACGGTATCCCTTGTAAGACCAAAGGGAACCCGCCTCAAATAGTTTCATACAAATGTTTTACTTAACTGGCTTAGCCTTACGTGATGCCAAAACCTGATCGATGATTCCATATTCAACAGCCTCTGTTGCAGTAAGAATCTTGTCGCGCTCGATATCTTTTTCGATTTCGGCCGCTGATTTGATCACATGACGAGCAAGAAGTTCTTCCTGCAAGCGTGCAATACGTGCGATTTCCTTGGCTTGGATTTCGACATCAGATGCCTGTCCGCCACCTTCTGAAGATGGCTGGTGAATCAAAATACGTGAATGTTCGAGCGCATAACGCTTGCCCTTTGCGCCACCTGCAAGGATTACTGCAGCCGCTGATGCAGCCTGACCCAAACAGATTGTGCTGATATCTGGGCGAACAAATTGCATAGTGTCATAAATTGCAGTCAAGGCCGTAAATGATCCACCAGGTGAGTTGATGTAGATCATGATGTCGCGATCTGGATCCATTGACTCAAGCGTTAACAACTGCGCCATAACGTCGTTAGCTACAGTGTCATCGATTGGCTGACCCATGAAAATGATGCGCTCTTCGAATAGTTTTGTGTAAGGATCTAAACGCTTAAATCCATACGCAGTTTTTTCTTCGATAGTTGGAAGAACGTAACGGCTAGTAATCTCTTGAATGTTCATCATTAGGCTTTGCCTCCTGGAATTTGATCAGCAGATGATGCAACGAAATCGACGAAGCCATATGCCTTTGCATCTTCTGCATTGAACCAGTTATCGCGATCTGAATCGGCAAGAATTTTTTCGAGCGGTTGACCTGTGTGCTTTGCATTGATTTCAGACATCGTGCGCTTTGTTATCGCCATCTGTTCTGCCTGAATTCGAATATCAGTTGCTGTTCCACCAATGCCACCAAGTGGCTGGTGCATCAAGATGCGTGCATGTGGAGTTGCATAACGCTTGCCCTTTGTTCCAGCAGTTAACAAGAACTGACCCATTGATGCAGCGATTCCCATTCCAACAGTGACAACATCGTTTTTGATGTATTGCATGGTGTCGTAAACAGCCATACCCGCAGTTACGGACCCACCAGGTGAGTTGATGTACAAGTGAATATCTGCTTTTGGATCTTCTGCTGAGAGAAGTAATAACTGCGCGCAGACCATATTGGCCATTTCGTCGCGGACTTCACCGGTCAAGAAGATGATGCGGTTTTGCAACAGTCGGGCATAAATCTGGTCATCCATACGAGCTACTGAATCCACGTGTGTGTTCCTCCTAGTTGCATAATCATCTGGCTAAATGGTTACCTGTATTGACCTTAACAATGTTGCGCGCTAAATGCTTCCCAATAACGCGAAAAAGGAGCGCAAAGCCGGTGATGTTCGCTCAGGGCTAAAGCCTTGAGGAGAATTACTCAGAAACTACTGGCGCTTCTTCTACTAGGTCAGCCGGTGTTGGCTGTGGGCGCAGAGCCTCAAGGTCGATAACAGCTCCTGATGGATCCTGAACTGTGATGCGGCCAAGAACAGAGGCAAGAGCCTTTGCGCGAGTAACTTCGGCAACCAACTGTGAAATCTGTCCAGCCTTTTGCAGTTCTTCAGCAAATTGCTGAGGAGCCATACCGTAGCGCTGTGAAGTGCGGACTAGGTACTCAGTTAATTCAATCTCGGTAATCTGTACATCTTCAGTCTGAACTATCGCATCAAGCAAGAAATCTGATTTCAATGATGCGCGAACTTCTCCATCAACTTCGGCACGGTGTACGGCATCTTCCAAACGGCCTTCGCCTTCGAGGTGATCATTAACTTCTAGTTCGACCAATGCATCTGGAACTGGAATATCAAGATCTGCCAATAGTTTTTCAACTAGGCGATCGCGTGCCTGTGTTCCTTGTTCCATCTTCTTAACGCGGCTCAAGCGCTCGCGGAAATCTTCACGAAGTTCAGCAATAGTGTCGAACTCTGATGCAAGCTTTGCAAATGCATCATCAATCGGAGGAAGTTCGCGTTCTTTAACTGCCTTGACAGTTACTTCAACTTCTCCCTTTTCGCCTTCTTGCTGTCCAACAAGTTCAGTTTCAAAACGCTTAGTTTCGCCAACCTTCATGCCAATCAAAATCTCATCAAGACCAGGAATCATCTTGTCTGAACCAACTTCATATGAAAGATCGTTTGCTTGTCCGCCATCAACAGTTTCATCATTGATGAATGCATTCATATCTAGCGTTGCAAAGTCACCATTAATAATTGCGCGATCAACAGTTGTTAATGTTCCAAAGCGTGTACTTAAGGATTCAATCTGCTCATCGATATCTTCTTCAGAAACAGTTACGTCATCAACTTCAATAACAATCTTTGAGAAATCAGGCAAAGTAACTTCTGGGCGAACATCTACTTCAACAGTAAAGATGAGCTTTTCGTTATCAACAAACTCTTTAACATCTACAACTGGACGACCAATTACAGCAACTGTGTGCTCGCGTGCAGCTTGACCGTAAAAATCTGGAAGAGCTGAATTAATTGCCTCGTCCAAAACTGTTCCGCGACCAACGCGCTGATCGATCATTGATGCTGGAACTTTTCCTTTACGAAATCCAGGGATGTTTACTTGTGTAGCAACCTTCTTGTAAGCATCAGCTACGTGTGAAGTTAGTTCGCTGTAAGCAACTTCAATGTCGAGTCGTACGCGTGTTGGGGAAAGAACCTCGACTGTGCTTTTCACAAAGACTCCTAAAGTAAGTTACGAGTTAGAAAGAACTGGTCGGGGCGGGGAGATTCGAACTCCCGGTCTCCTGCTCCCAAAGCAGGCGCGCTAGCCACTACGCTACGCCCCGAGGCGCAATGCGAGAGTCTAGACGAGATTTCACGCATCGGTTACCGACCGAGTACCTTTAGCCCCTAAGCACCCCCGCGGGTGTAGCTCAATGGTAGAGCCCCAGCCTTCCAAGCTGGCCATGCCGGTTCGATCCCGGTCACCCGCTCCACGTATTTACCCAATGGACCCAACCTTGGATATCAGGGCGCTCCCATCAATTGAAAGAGTCCCTGGCGCCGTGTTACCCAAAAGGTCTACCGCCCGAATTTTAAGAAGTGTCGTAGTAGACACCGAAGTTATGGTTCCAAAAACCATGAACTGGATATGTCTCCCACCAAGTCCTCCAACAAAACTATCGCTATCAGATTCCATGACTTGAGAATGGAAAAATGTTGAAGCGTCTCCAGCAGCAATTTCGATTCCGACATTGAGGACACTCGTGTTTGTCGTAGAAAAAGTTCCATCAAGAATTATTTGGAATGTATATGAACCTGCATCTATTGCGCTTCCAAAATTTGCCCAACTTGTGATTTGCATTGAACCCGAACTTGAAAGTCGCAAAGTAGGAACGGTAACCCAATAAGCATTTGAAATTCCGGCAGCACCGTTGCTTCCATTAGTTCCCGCGTTTCCAGTTGCACCTGTAGAACCTGTGTCACCTTTTAAGCCAACTGTTCCATTAGTTCCATCTGCACCTTTGGCGCCAACAGAACCTGTTGGTCCAGCAGGACCAGTTGCACCTGTATCCCCTTTAGTTCCATCAACTCCATTAATACCTGCAGCACCTGCACTCCCGTTAATACCTGCAGCACCTGCAGAACCGTTGGCACCTGCAGAACCACTTGCACCCATTGATCCAGTTGCCCCTGTGGCACCAACTGATCCAGCTGGACCAACGGCGCCAGGTAAACCAGCTGCACCATTTGCGCCAGGTAAACCTGTTGCACCTATTGCGCCATCAGCACCTTTTGCACCTGTCGCACCAGTATTTCCATTTGAACCAGTGGCACCTGTTAATCCTTGTTCTCCGGTATTTCCTTTTGCGCCATCAGAACCAGAAGCAGGCACTGCTAATTCTCTTGAATCAACAATTCGCAGTGATGTTGCAATCTTCCAAATACTTTTTGTTTTTGGTCCATAGAGAAATGCATTTTTAATATCAATGTAGAAATCTCCATCTATACCAATGGTTTTTGAAGGCGCACCATTGCCACTAAGAATTGTGTTTGGAATTGAAGTCGATGACCGTCCTGCTTTTTTAATAACAATTGCGCTTTTACCTGCAGGAAATGCTTGCGGAGCACTGATGAGCGAAGCAATTAAAATAAATGCGATTAACGTTGTCTTGTTTTTCATGGGGAACCCGGTTTCTAGAACGCTGGGAAAGTTCTGTGAACCAGTGTGAAACAGGTAACTTTGTGACTAAATAGGGTGTTCCACGTTACTTATCACGCTTAGACAAAGGGAAGCCCCCGTATAAATCTTAAATACTCACACGGTGTTTTAAGTGATGGCCATTAGTTTATTCAGCATCAGGTAGTTAATTACGGGTAGTCGATGACGAGGGGTCACAGACAGTTCCACTAGATGGAAGGAAGGCATGAAAATGTCATCAAGAAAAAAGATCGCAGCAGTTGTAATAACAACTGTCGCACTTTCAGTAGGCACGGTCGGTGTTGCATCAGCATCACAAGGCAAATCATCTGCAAGGACAGTTTCTGTTAAGCAGTCCACAACTCGAACAACCCTAAATGCAATGGCCAATCCAATGGCTGGTGGCGGCATTGGCAAGATGGATGATCGAGGATCTGAGTTAACAACTGTTCTCTCAGGACTAGTAACAAAGGGAACCATTACACAAGCACAGTCCGATGCAATCACTGCAGCTCTAACTGCAGCACGCACCGCACATGAAGCAACACAAGGTGCAGATCATGCAGCAATGGATGCAAATCGCGTTGCGCGCGATGCAGCAATCGCAACTGCGATTGGCAAAACAACTGCAGCAATCCAAGCTGAACTTGCTACAGGCAAGTCACTCGGAACAGTTGCTGGTGCCAACCGCGGTGCTCTAATCACCGCACTTGTTGCACTTGAGACAAAGGAAATCGATGCAGCAGTTACTGCTGGAAAGATCACTGCGGCTCAGGCGACAACATTTAAAGCCGATTTAACTACACGCATAACTGCACAAGTTGATGCCGTTGGTCCAGCAATGGGCGCTGGCATGGGCATGGGCGGCGGTATGGGTGGACGAGGTCGTCACTAAGTTCTTCATTAATACATCCTCCTAAGGGATAAACCCGCCACAGAGATGAGACTGTGGCGGGTTTTCTTTATGCCAAGACTGTTAATGGCAAGATGAGCGCATGAGAATTCACATTGGTAGCGATCATGCAGGTCTTGAATTAAAAAGCGCGCTCGTTGAATATCTCCAGGCAAAGGGACATGAAGTTAAAGATCATGGCCCACATACATATGACGCTCTCGATGACTATCCAGATTTCTGCATTCCAGCGGCAAAAGCAACTGTAAAAGACAAAGGCTCACTTGGAATTGTTTTAGGTGGTTCAGGTAATGGCGAACAGATTGCTGCAAACAAAGTTAAAGGAGTCCGTGCGGCATTGGCATGGAGCATTGAAACTGCAAAGCTTGCCAGAGAACATAACGATGCAAACGTTGTGGGCATCGGCGGACGCATGCACACGATTGATGAGTGCAAAGCGATAATCGATGCCTTTATTGAAACTCCATTTTCTAAGGATGAGCGCCATATTCGACGTATAAAGAAGATTTCAAAATATGAAGAAGGCGACGACGACTCCCTAATTCTTTTTATATAGCAAATCTGTAACTTGGTGATCTTTATCAATCCCCTGGCCTTCAAATCGTGTAACTGGTCGTGACTCAGGTTTTGCAATCACTCCCCCAGTAAATAAATCTGACGCTGCAAAAACCTCTTCGATATTTATGGCGTATGGAACCCAGTCAGTAGCAATATGGATAAATCCATCTTTTTTTAACTTGGGATGAATCAAAGATAAGAATCCCGCATTAACAATTCGACGTTTATTGTGTTTCTTTTTTGGCCAGGGATCTGGAAAATAAAGGTGGATTCCATCGAGTGATTGATCCTCAAACATGTAGGGCAAAACTACGTGAACATCATCTTCAATAACGCGTAGATTCTTTAAGTCATTTTCGACGATGCGGACTAGCAGTTTGCCGATTCCGGGAGGGTGTACATCAACGGCGATATAACCATTATTGGGATGATTCTTGGCTATTAATGCAGTGGCCTCCCCCATGCCAAAACCGATCTCCATAATTATTTTTTCTGAAGTGGGAAAAATCTCACGAAGATTTATCTTCTTTGCTTCAACGGGGATTCCATAAACTGCCTGAAGGGCATCTTTTGCTGCGCGTTGGGCTTCGGTAATTCGGGAGCCTCGGATGCTGTAACTACGTACCGACGGGCGATCCATGCCCTAACTCTGTCATGGTTGGATTAGAACCTACAAAAGCGCCCCATACATTTAAGAGGAGTCACAAGTGCCAGGTCTGAATTTGAGCCGTGCTGAAGCAAAAGATCGTGCGGACCATCTTTACGTAAATAGCTATGCAGTGACCCTTGACGTCACAAAGGGTGAAGAAACTTTCTATTCCAAATCTGAGGTTTCATTTACCTGCAACAAGCCTGGCTACTCAACATTTATTGATGCCGTTGGCCGCTCAGTTATCAGTGCAACTCTTAATGGTACTGCAGTTGATGTCAGCAATTTTGATGGCGAATCTATTTTCCTCACTAATTTAGCTGCTGATAACTTACTTGTAATTGAAATCGAAGCTGAGTATTCAAAATCGGGTGAAGGCCTTCAGCGCTCTGTTGATCCATCTGATGGTGAGGTTTATTTGTACTCACAGGGTGAAACCGCGCATATTAGAAATATGTTTGCCTGCTTTGACCAACCCTCCCTTAAGGCAACTTTTACTTTAACTGTTACAACTCCTGGCCACTGGGAAGCGGTTTCCAATAACCCAGTTGAGTCCAAGGTTGCAAAAGGTGATTTCGTTGAATGGAAGTTCACAACGACTCCACGTATCGCAACATATCTCGATGCATTAATAGCTGGTCCATATTCACATGTACGCGATGTTTACAAAGGCCAAAAAGAAATCCCTCTAGGAATCTACTGCCGCAAATCAATGATGCAGTATCTAGATCCAGAGGATATTTTCGAAATCACAAAGCAGGGCTTTGAATACTTTGAAAAAGTCTTTGGTTTGGCATATCCATTTGAAAAGTACGACCAGATTGCTGTTGTTGACTTCAACTTTGGCGCAATGGAAAACGCTGGCGCAATTACTTTCCGCGAAGACGTATTAGTTTTTCGCAGCCACATGCCGGAAAAGGCGTACCTATCTCGTGCAAATACAATCCTGCATGAAATGGCACATATGTGGTTTGGAGACATGGTCACCATGTCGTGGTGGGATGACTTGTGGCTTAATGAATCATTTGCCGAATGGTCTTCATACCTTGCCCTGTCTGAGGCAACGCGATTTAAAGGTGCATGGACAGAGTTTAATTCGGCCCGTAAAAACTGGGCTTATCGCCAAGATCAGCTCTCTTCTACGCACCCAATCATCGCCGATATGGTCGATATGGACGCGGTTAACGCCAACTTCGATGGCATCACCTATGCAAAGGGTGCATCTGTTCTGCATCAATTAGTTGCACACGTTGGTCGCCCACAATTTATCGCCGGTCTGCAAAAGTACTTTGCAAAGCATGCTTGGGGTAACACAACTCTTAATGATTTGTTAGTAGAGCTCGAAGCCTCTAGTGGTCGAAAGTTGGATTCTTGGGTAAACACGTGGTTACAAACTGCAGGCGTAAATACTTTGCTTCCTCAACTTGAAATCGATAGCCATACATATAGGAACGTATTGATTTCACAGGAGACGCCACTGATTCCAGAAGCATCAAAAGAACTTCGTCCACATCGTCTGGCAGTTGGCCTTTATGACATTGATGGAGATTCACTCAAGCTTCGTAAATCTGTAGAACTCGATGTCGCTGGTGCGAGCACGGTTGTTTCCGATCTTGTTGGTGAAAAGGTAGCTGACTTGCTACTTATTAATGACCGCGATCTTTCATATGCAAAACTGCGTTTTGATGATCGCTCAATTGCAACATTAAAGACACATCTAGGAAAGCTCGACGATGCACTTGCACGTGCACTTTGCTGGGCATCAATTTGGGATATGCATCGTGATGCCGAAATTTCATCAGCTGATTTCATCGAAATCGCCCTTGCTGGTTTAGCCGGTGAAACCGACGATGCAATCGTCAACATTGTTATTGCACAACTTGGCACTTCTGTTGAAGGCTATGCATCAGATGCCAACCGAAATACATATCGTGAAAAACTGGCACAAGGCTTCTGGGATCTTTTGCAAAAGAGCGGACCAGGTAGTGATCTACAGCTTCTTTATTCACGGGCATTTGCCTCAAATGCTCATACAGAGGAACAAACATCAAAGGTTCGCGAACTGCTCAATGGCAGCGCGCAAGGCCTAAAGGTTGATACGGATCTGCGTTGGTTCTTCTTAATCGCACTCACCGAACGCGGTGCCACAACTTCAGCTGAATTAGAGGCAGAACTAGCACAGGACAAGACCACAACTGGAAACCTTGCCTTTGAAACGACCAAGGCTGCGGCACCAAATTCCGAAGCCAAGGCTTATGCATTTAACAAAGTAATGGATGAAGATGCAGCGACTTCAGTTCGTACTGCTTTGGTTGCTGGTTTCCAGCGCCCGATTCAACGACATTTACTTGAATCATTTGTCGATCTCTACTTTGAAAATCTCTTAAGCGAGTGGGATTCAAAGTCATACGAAGGTGCGGCAAAATTTGTAAATGGAATGTATCCGAACTGGGTTATTAGCCAAAGCACTTTGGATAAGACAAATGAGTGGCTCAATGGCGCAGGTAAAGAATCTCCCGCTGTACTTCGTAAACTAGTAAAAGAATCTCAAGACGGAATCATCCGTGCTTTGAAAGTTCAAAAGTTAGATAACTAGTTAATAGAAGTTAAGGATTCTGCATCACGCTCTTCACGGGGCGCTGATGCAATCCATGAAATAAGAGCGATAACTGCAAAGAGTGCGACAGGTATAACTACATAAGTAAATACTGTTTCACTAACGCTTAATCCTGGACCGCTCACGAGGCCATCTTCTACAGCTGTCATAAGTAAATGCATGTGTTAAGTGTAAATGCTCTACGCAGTGGCTGCAGCCACACCAAAAGGTGCCAGGTATTGCAGCCATTGCGCATTAGTTTGGCCTGTTCCAAGAATTCTCCAAGCAGCACCTACTGGTTCGCGAGGCAACTGCCGTAAACGCCAGCCAATTTCTTTTAAATGTTTATCAGCCTTTAAGTGATTGCACTTATGGCAGGCCGAGACAACATTTTCCCAGTTGTGACCACCACCTCGACTTCGTGGAATCACATGGTCAATAGAAGTTGCAGGTGCGCTGCAATAAACACATCGGCCGCCATCGCGGGCAAATATTGCGCGACGAGACAAAGGCACTGCATGGCGATATGGGATTCGAACAAATTTATTTAAACGAATCACTGAAGGGAGTTCAACTTCTCCACCTGAAAAATGCAGAACAGTTCCGGACTCTTCGATCATTGTTGCGCGATGGTTGAGCACAAGAATCAGCGCACGGCGTTCAGTAATGACACCCAGTGGTTCGTAGGTGGCGTTTAAAACCAACGTCCGCGACATAGATTCCCTTCCAGCCCTGTCGGCGATTGCTTTATCTTGCCTCAAAACACCCGAACGCGTGGGTATTGACTGGGGGTATTTAGGTAAAGATTTGGCTAAAGTCAGTGACTATGAGCGACTCAGTACGTAATGCCCTCGACTGGATTAGCGGCACCCCCCTGCGCGTAGCAATCATCCTAATTACCGCGATGATTGCCCAAGCCTTTGGAACTCGCGCAATCGAACGGGCAATGAATCGATTAGCAACTGCCGATTTAGTACCAGGGCCTCGAAATATTGTTGCACGGCAAAAAGAACGAGCACGAACAATTGGCGGAGTTTTATCTAGCACGATTAAGACGATTATTTGGGTAGTAGCCGCCGCAATGGCCTTGGGCGAATTTGGTTTTAATTTAGGACCATTGATTGCTTCAGCTGGAATTCTTGGTGTGGCAATTGGTCTTGGTGCCCAAACATTGGTGCGAGATGTTTTATCTGGTGTCTTTATGTTGGTCGAAGATCAATACGGTGTTGGTGATGAAGTTGATGTTCTTGATGTTCAAGGAGTTGTAGAAAAAGTTGGATTACGAGTTACTTGTGTGCGCGACACTAAAGGCACACTATGGTATTTACGAAATGGCGAAATATTAAAAGTTGGAAATCAATCTCAATCTGGTTGATTCACCATTGAATTAGCGGCCATTTCTAAATAGCTCCACAACTCTGCACGAAGTTCGGGTTTAATCTCCATGCCATCAACAACTGCATGCATTGCATTTAGCCAAGCATCTCGAGCGGCGCTATTGATGTGAAACTCGGCATGGCGCATGCGAAGACGGGGATGCCCACGGTTTTCTTGATACGTGGATGGCCCGCCCCAATACTGTTCTAGAAACCATTGCAAGCGAGTAGCGGCGCCTTTCATATCTGAATCGGGATACATTGGGCGAAGAATCGGATCAACCGCAACATATGCATAAAACTGAGAAACTAAATCAGCAAAAAATGCTTCGCCACCTAGTTGTTCATAATGAGTGCTCATGAGTTAAGGCTAGCCATGTCCTTGCCTTTTCCAATCTGCAATACGTAATAACTTGTAATTAAACAAAGGGCACCACTCACATAAAACGCAGCGGCATAATCACCGAATTTAACCCGCACAACTGCAGCACCGAATGCTGCAATCGCTCCGCCGATTTGGTGAGAAGCAAATACCCAGCCATAAATAACGGTTCCACGATCTGGTCCCAAAATTGTGCGACACAACATCACAGTCGGTGGCACGGTTGCCACCCAATCAAGTCCATAGAAAATTACAAAGACGAGAGTTGAAGGGTGAACGGAAGAAAAGAGTATTGATGGAAGTAA
>JBAXIC010000006.1:0-46752 GCA_037138575.1 Actinomycetes bacterium | reverse complement strand
AATGGCATCAAAATGATTGTTAGGAAGGCTGGAATCGCAATTCCCAGATCTGCCCAATCAATATCTTTAACCTGGGTCATCATAAGGAAGCCGACTATTACTAGAGCGGGGGTAGCGGCCTCATAAGGAATAATTGCTACAAGTGGAGATAGGAAAGTTGCTAACAAGAAGCAGACACCAGTTACTACTGAAGCCAATCCTGTTCGTGCACCTTCGCCAACTCCGGAGGCAGATTCAATATAAGAAGTGTTGGATGAAATTCCTGCTGCTCCACCTGCTGCTGCGGCAATAGAGTCAACAAGAAGGATGCGATCATTATTTGGAACATTGCCCTCTGAATCAATTAGTCCAGCTTCATGACCGATCGCAGTAACCGTTCCAACGGTGTCAAAGAAATCTGATAGCAAAAGTGTAAATACCAAGAGAACGGCAGATACAAAAGAGATCTTGCTAAATGAACCTAAAAGACTGAAGTGTCCCAAGAGTGAGAAATCTGGAGTTGAAACGATGCTATCCGGGAGCTTAGGAATATTTAATCCCCAACCCTTTGGATTGCTTTCAGTTGGCGAAATGAAGCTAGGTCCAATTTTGAAGGCTGCTTCAACAATTACTGCAAGAACTGTTGCACCGACAATTCCGATAAGTAGCGCACCTTTAGTTTTGCGGACCATCAAAGTAACGATTAAAAGCAAACCGAATATAAATACAACGATTGGCCAACCGACAAGATTGCCACCATCGCCAAGTTGAACAGGTACTGGACCTACACCTGTGCGGCGCACGAAACCAGAGTCAACAAGGCCGATGAGGGCAATGAACAGACCAATTCCAACTGAAATAGCATATTTGAGTTGTTGAGGAACGGCCTTAAAAACTGCAGTTCTGAAACCAGTCAGAACCAAAACAGTAATGATGAGACCTTCTAGAACAACTAGACCCATAGCATCTGCCCATGTCATCTTGGAAGCGATGCCGTAAGCAACGAATGTATTGAGTCCAAGTCCTGTTGCGATCGCTAATGGGAAATTACCTACTACACCCATAAGAATCGTCAGGATTCCTGCCACCAAAGCTGTAGCAGCTGCAATAAGTGGAAGGTTTTGCCCGAATGCAGAGAAGCCGCCAAGGAATTTTTTGTCGCTATCGACAGCCCCACCGATAATCAGTGGATTAAGAGCAATGATGTAAGCCATTGTGAAGAATGTGACGAAACCTCCACGAATCTCACGACCAACTGTTGAGCCACGCTCTGAGATCTTAAAGAACGAATCCAGCATAAATAACGCCTCTCTAATTTTGTTTACGGGGGTGTTTGCGACCCCGTGCGTTATGAAACGGCTAACGCAAGGCCGTAGGGAATGCTTTTAGGGTAGTTGTTACTTGTTCGTAACTCTGGAAACGACACCTAGAGACACCGCTACGGATTGACCAATCAGGCCGGCAAAGAGCAGAGTTCCAAGGCCTACTGTGCCACCAAGTAGCCAGCCCAAGGCAAAGACGGTGCTCTCAATAGCCAATCGGACTCGACCCACTCGAATTCCCGTTTTGATATGCAGGCCTGTCATCAATCCATCACGAGGACCAGGGCCTAATCCACAGGTAATGTAAAGCGTAGAGGCTACGCCGACCATTCCAATACCAAGAAGTGTAAAAAGAATGCCAACAAAATAGTTGTCCTGCATCGGAATATAGGTGGTTCCAATTTGGATAGCCATCGCGATGATCGCAATATTGGAGAGCGTGCCAAATCCAGGTTTTTCACGAAGTGGAATCCAACCCAGCAAAACCAGGGAACTTATTCCAAAGGTTGACCACCCCATTGAGATATCGAGATGCCTAGAGATTCCTTGAGCCAATACCGACCAAGGGCCATTACCAATATTACTTTGTATGACGAAGGCATCACCAAGACCAAAAATAAAAAGACCAATGAAGAGAATTGTTACACGAGATATTGATAAATCCCATTTTCCTTTTCCGGTCCATGGAGTGATTGGCACAGTTTTGTGAGGGCGCAAGAACTCCATAAATGCATTAGATGACATTGGGGGAGTCTATTGCAGTTGTAAGTATTGAGTCAGGCTATTCTTCTTCAATGTTTCCTGGTATCGGCACAGTAATTAACGTAGCGGCAATAATTGCAGGCGCAACTCTGGGAATCGGAATTGGACATCGACTTATTGCAAAAACACGAAGCCTATTGACCGATGTTTTAGGGTTAGCAACTTTGTTGGGCGCAGCTTCTGCCCTTATCCCAATGTGGTCGCAAAGCTACGTTTCTTCATTGCCACAAGGTTGGCCACTTCTGGTCATACTCGGTTCTCTATTAATCGGTGGATTAATCGGCTCAGCATTACGGTTAGAAGATCGACTTGATCATTTGGGTGAAAATCTTCGTAAGAGATTTAAAGCCTCGAAGGAGAGTCCTTTCGTAGAAGGATTTGTAACTGCATCTTTGCTCTTTGCAATCGGTCCACTTGCGATTCTGGGAAGTATTAGCGATGGGATGTCCAACGGTATAGATCAACTTGTCTTAAAGAGCTCCTTAGACTTTTTCGCCGCGATGGCCTTTTCATCATCATTAGGTTGGGGAGTGGCAGTAGCTGCCTTGCCTGTAGCTATTTATCAAGGATTCTGGACCCTCATCGGTTTGGGGCTTGGCCAGATTTTGAATGGATATCAAGTAGATGCAATGACCATAGTTGGTGGACTGCTCTTAATCGCAATTGGTCTGCGGCTGTTGAATATCAAGCATGTCGCAGTTGGAAATCTCTTGCCATCACTTGCAGTGGCGCCACTACTAGCTCTATTAGTACATGGATTTATTTAGAAGCTAGCAGCGTCAATTACAAAGCGATACTTAACATCACTAGCAATTGTTCGCTCGTATGCCGTATTTGCATAAGATGCTTCAATAACTTCAACATCACTAACAATCCCATGAACTCCACAGAAATCGAGCATTTCTTGCATCTCGGGTATTCCACCGATCATCGACCCTGCAATTCTACGTCGGCCATCTAGTAGCGATCCGACTCCAACTTCATATGGTTTTCCTGGTAAACCAATTACGACCAGAGTTGCGTCCAGCTTTAACAAATTTAAGTAAGAATTAATATCTAAAGTTGCACTAACCGTATTAAGTATGAGATCAAATGATTTGCGCAATGGCTTAAGTGATTCTGGGGCACTTGTATCTATAAAATGAGTTGCCCCCATTGCTAATGCATCATCTCGTTTGCTTGCGGAGTGAGATAAAACAGTTACTTCTGCACCCAGCGCTGCGGCAAATTTGACTCCCATATGGCCAAGGCCACCTAGGCCCATGACTGCAACTTTTGAACCCTTTCCAACATTCCAAGTGCGCAAAGGGGAGTACAAGGTAATTCCTGCGCATAATAAAGGTGCCACGCCTTCAAGTGGAAGATTCTCTGGAATGTGTACTGCATAATCTTCATTAATCACAAAAATATTAGAGTACCCACCCATTGCTACGGTTTCGCCATCGCGTTCGAGCGTATTGTAAGTTCCAGTCATTCCTGATTCGCAATACTGCTGTAAGCCTGCCAAACAACTAGAGCATGTTCGACACGAGTCGATGAATACACCGACTCCAATACGATCACCAACTTTGAATTTTGTAACTGAACTTCCTATTGCACTAACAGCTCCCGCAATCTCATGACCTGGAACCATGGGAAATAACGCTGGACCCCATTCTTCGCGCACCTGGTGAATATCAGAGTGGCAAATACCCGCATAGGCGATATCTAACGCCACATCATGCGCCCCAACTTCTCTGCGCTCGAACTCATAAGTAGTGAGATCTGATTTGGGGGTTAGTGCCGCTAATCCACGAGCCTTCATTTTTTACTCCTTGAAAGGTAGAGGCTGCGAGGATACGTGACCTGCGCGTGATGCGCGCGCTGTAACTTGGCGCATATGGTGTCGCCGACATAGAACTTCATATCCCACTTCACTTCCCGGTGAAACATCACCAACGACAACTTGTTCACCTTCGACAACCATGACCCCACCGATTGTTCGAGCATTATGCGTGGCTCGTGAACCGCACCAGCAAAGCGCCTCAACCTGAAGTGTGTTTACTCGGTCCGCCAGTTCAACTAATCGGGCCGAACCGGGAAATAGGGTTGTGCGGAAATCACTCAGAATTCCAAAGGCGAAAACATCAATGCCCAAACCATCCACGATACGCGCAAGCTGCTCAATTTGGACCCGCTCATAAAACTGAGCTTCATCACAGATGATGTAATCAATTCGATCACCTGATGAGAGAGCATCTACGACGAATTTATGAAGATCAAGAGAAGGTACAACCTCAATTGCAGGGCTTGAAAGTCCCAGACGAGAGGAAATTATTCCTTTTCCGGCACGGTCCTGATTAGTAAAGATTAGGCCGGTACGACCACGACTCTGATGGTTGTGAGCTGTTTGCAGAGCAAGGGTGGATTTACCACTGTCCATAGTTCCGCAGTAATAGATTAGTTCAGCCATGGCATGCATCATTCCATAGAAGTTAGAAAATAAGCCCCTTTGAAATTAGCGCCGCTTCAAGTTTGGGCAATAATTTTCGTGACATTGCTACGGAGATGTGAGATGCATCGCGATAAGCAACAACGCCATCGATGATTGCCGGGCAGTAAGAGGAACATAGCCACGGAGTTGGATCGATGAATTCAAAACCTGAATGTGCGTAAACCAAAGATTTGTCGCTGGAATCGCAAGCAGTGGAATCGCGCGATGCTAAACAGCTCGGAATATCCCTTTTTGGATGGGGAGTATCACTAATGTAAATTAAATGTGGCGTTGAACCCGTAAGGGATTTGAGTAACTTATCTTGACCCGAACTCCACCAAATAGCTCTATTCGGATTTCCCGCCGCTGGGGCATAATATTGAAAGCCGCTCATAATTACAGCAGCTGGGTGTAATTTTTGGATTCGTGCTACTGAGTTTTTACGCCAAAGATTGCAATCTGACATTTTGAAAGCGCCTTGGTCGGGTCTAGGCACATCTACAGAGGGGCATGCTGATTTTGTTAGCGAAACCAGAGTGAATCCTTTATCAATTGCTAGTTGATGTAAGGCTGGAAACCATTGTGCTGCGTGGGAATCACCGTAGAGAACGATAGTTGTGGAGGAGTTTTTAACTCCGTATGTACAGTCTCCAGATTTTGATTCGCCGTAGTTGACGTGGCAGCCATCATTGTAAACAAGTGGCTTTTCCATTATTTTCACTAAATCAAATTTATAGGGTGTTTGACCTTTAGTAATGATGATTGATGAAGCACTAGACGCTATTGCTAACCCAGCAACTAGAGAGACAACTGTAGTAACAAGTGCGCCGGCATACACTGTTCGCACCGCTAACTTCTTGTGCCTCAAAGGCTCTTCAATATATTTGCTTGTTAGGTGGGCTAAAAGAATAGTTAATAAGATACAGAAAATCCTCTCTCGCATTCGCAATGGCCGGCCCAAAGCACTGCTAGGCAAAACTAAGGCAGGCCAATGCCAGAGATAAAGTGGATATGAAATAGCGCCCAACCATTGACTTAATCGTGAATTGGCCAAGTGATTAAAAACAGGCGGCCAATAAGAAATTGTCGCAATTAAAACCACGGTAGAAAGCACAGGTAGAAGCGCATTCTTGCCAGGAAATGCCGTTGTTTCATTGAAATTAAAAGATGAAATTGCAATGCCTACAACAGCAAACCATGGCAAAACTCTGAACTTCTTAATTGATGAAGGGACAAAGAGAAGCAGTGCACCAAAACCTAACTCCCATGCCCTAGTAGGCAAGGAGTAAAAAGCCCAAATAGGAGCTGCTTGAGTCAAATAGATTGAGATAAGTAAGGAGAGAAATGTTGTGATCGAGATTCCGATTAATAAAGCTTTTTTACCTTTACGGGCCAGAATCATTATGAAAATCGGCCAAACCAGATAGAACTGCTCTTCAACAGCTAACGACCAGTAGTGAATAAATGGCGAAGGTGTTGCATTCAGATTCTGGTAGTCATTCTGCCACCAAGCAAAAAGATAATTTGATATATATGCAGAAGCGGCAAATAGATCCCTGCCCAGCGAATCCCTTGTGATTGCTGGAAGTAGAAACCAGGCAAAGATGGCAGTAACGAATAGAACAAATACTGACGTTGGCAGTAGTCTCTTAATTCGTCGTTGATAGAAGTTCTTTAAATCAAGCCGCCCGGTCTTTTCAATCTCTCGAAGAATCAACCCAGTAATTAGATAACCAGAAATTACATAGAAAATATCTACGCCGATAAATCCACCTGGGACTATGCGCGCGTGAAATAGGGTAACTAATATCGCAGCAAGAGCACGTAACCCTTGGATTTGGAGTATGCGCACCTTTAAGTAACCACTAGTGAATTAATCGGTATGTACGGATATTTCTCGATTAAACGTTTGCGGCCCTCTAATGCTTCGATTTCAAGTAAGGCCAAAATTTGATAGACAGTTCCACCTGCTCGGTGCACTAGTTCAATAGCCGCTTCAAGAGTTCCACCAGTGGCTAAAACATCATCAATAAGTAAAACTTTTCCCGAAGGTGGAATCGCATCAATGTGAATCTCTAGTACATCCGATCCATACTCTAACCCGTAGTTTTGCGAGAAGGTTTGATGCGGAAGTTTTCCAGCTTTTCGGATCGGCACAAATCCCACATCGACTGCATGAGCTAACGCCGAGGCAAAGATAAAGCCGCGCGCCTCAATTCCAGCAATAACATGTGCATCATCAGCAAAGCGTGCAAACTCTTTTGTTATGCAAGCAAATGCTTCGCCATTGGCCAGGAGGGGAGTGATATCTTGAAAAAGGATGCCCGGCTTTGGCCAATCAGCGATTGGTCGGATGAGAGCCAGGGCCTCATCAAGATTCATATCTACATCCTAACTAAGTGTCCGAGAGGGGACTTGAACCCCTAATCCCTTGCGGGAACTAACACCTCAAGCTAGCGCGTCTGCCAATTCCGCCACCCGGACTAAGTGCTGGGAAAGGATAGCAATTGGGTGAGAGAATGGCGAAATGACCACTACATCACGCAGCGAAATTGAAAATGAAGCAATCAGAATCTGTCAGGAATTAATCAGGATTCCTTCAGTCAACTTCGGCGATGGTAAGGGCGATGAAAAAGCTGTTGCAGAGCATGTAATGAAACTTCTTTCCGAAGTCGGCATCGAATCAAAGCTCTACGAATCAGCTCCAGGACGTTGCAATGTCGTCGCGCGCATTAAAGGAAGCGATGCTTCGCGACCGGGCTTGGTTTTACATGGTCATTTAGATGTTGTACCAGCAAATGCTTCTGACTGGTCTGTCGATCCATTTTGTGGGGAGATTATTGATGGAATGATCTGGGGTCGTGGCGCTGTTGATATGAAAAATATGGATGCCATGATGTTAGCGACAGTTCGTGAATGGGCCCGCACTGGTTATATTCCAACTCGAGACATTGTTTTAGTTTTCTTCGCTGACGAAGAAGCCGGAAGTATTTACGGTTCTCACTGGATGGTAGATAAGCACCCAGAGGTTTTCGCGGGTTGTTCTGAAGCAATCTCCGAGGTAGGTGGATTTTCAGTCACAGTTGCTGGTGGAAAGCGTCTCTATCTTATTGAAACTGCCGAAAAAGGTATTCACTGGATGAAGTTAACTGCCCATGGCCGCGCTGGGCACGGTTCGGTTACCAATGATGAGAACGCGCTAACGCGCCTCAGTGAGGCAGTTGCCAAAATCGGAAATCACAAATGGCCGCAGCGCTACAGCAAGACCGTGAAAGCATTTTTCAAAAAAGTGGCCGATGAAACCGGAAAAGAGTATGACGAGAAAGATCTGACACCTCTTCTTAGTGAGCTTGGTTTTGCATCTCGAATGATTGGTGCAACGTTACAAAATACGGCAAATCCAACAATGCTTGAAGCCGGTTATAAAGCAAATGTTATTCCTGGCTCGGCTAGTGCAGTTGTAGATGGTCGTTTTATTCCAGGTTTCGAAGATGAACTCAATGAAACTATAAAGTCACTCATCGGTCCAAATATAACTATCGAGACAATCACAACAGACAAGGCGCTCGAATTTCCATTTGAAGGCGATCTTGTAGAAGCCATGTGCGCCGCCATTCTGGCTGAAGATCCAGATGGGATTCCAGTTCCATACGTAATGAGCGGCGGAACAGATAACAAAGCTTTAGCTGAGTTAGGGATTATCGGTTATGGTTTTTCACCACTTAAATTATCTGCAGATTTTGATTTCATGGCACTGTTTCATGGAGTGGATGAGCGAGTACCAGTTGATGGATTGACCTTCGGAGTTCGTGTACTCAAGGATTTCTTAGAGCGCGCCTAAGCGCTGACATCATCTAATGCATTTCGAACAATATCTGGAAGGGATATCTCTTCGCTCTGCAACACTCCACGAAGTTGAGCACCTGTTCGCGCACCAATAATTGTGCTCGTAACTCCGGGTGAATCGCGTACCCAAGACATTGCAACTTCTAATGGTGAATAACCCAATCCACTTGCGGCAATAGAGACTGCTTCGACAATGCGATTGCTTCTTGGATCTAAATACGGGGAGATATCTTTTGCAAAGTGCGGAGCGGCTCCTCTTGAATCACTAGGAATGCCATTTCTATATTTTCCAGTTAAAACTCCGCGGGCAAGGGGTGCCCAAGCTAGAAACCCAACTCCGCAAGCATTGGCACTATCTAAAATCTCGATTTCAGCCTCACGATTAAGTAACGAATACTCACTTTGAATAGTTGTGAGAGGAGCTTTGGCAGAGTTGCAATTTTGTTTTGTTGCCGCAAGTGCAAGCTGCCAACCCGTGAAATTAGATACTCCTACATATCGAGCCCGGCCAGATGTATACGCGTAGTCAAGGGCTGAGAGAGTGTCATCAATAGGAGTAAACGGATCCCATGTATGCACTTGCCAGATATCAACAAAATCACTTCCCAATCGAGCAAGAGATCTATCAAGTTCAGCAATTAATGCATGACGCGAGTTATCAACTTTGCGCAATCCATCAGGGAAACTCAAACCTGCCTTTGTGGCGATTATGACTTCATCGCGATGAAATAGAGTGCCAATTAATCCACCGATAACTCTTTCGCTATCACCATCACCATAAGTTGCGGCGGTGTCAATAAAATTTCCGCCCGCATCAATATAAGCCCTGCACTGATCGGCCGCCTCATGTTCGTCGGTATCTCGGCCCCATGTCATTGTTCCAAGAGCTAATCGAGAGAGCATTAATCCGCTGTTTCCGGCTTTTCGCATCTGCATGGAGAGACCTTAGCAACTCATTCGAGCAAAACCTGCGATAGCCTTTGTGTTATGCAGATTGTGTTGATTAGACATGCCCATTCTCAGGCAAATGCCAAGGGGATTTTGTCCGGTCGTCTTCCCAACATAAAGCTCTCCGATAAGGGGATCGCACAATCAATCGAATTAGCCGCGCGTTTGGGTAATTTTCCAATTAAACAGATCCGTATTAGCCCTATGGGGCGCTGTCAGGAAACGCTCGAGCCTTGGTTGAAATCTCTTTCAAAACTTTATAGCTCACGTGTACTGCAAGATGAAAAACTTAATGAAGTTGATTACGGATCATGGAGTGGTAAAAAATTAGCCGTGTTATCGCAGCACAAGCTCTGGAAAACTGTGCAAAATAGTCCGAGCGCTATGTATTTTCCGAAGGGCGAAGGTTTGGCACATATGCAACAACGTGCAATGCGGGCGGTACATGAATCACTAGCAGTAAAAGGTAAAGGCGCGGCTGTTTTAGTCAGCCATGGTGATGTCATAAAAGCTATTGTCAGCAGCGCGTTAGGAATGCATCTAGATGATTTTCAACGAATTGTAATTGACCCAGCTTCAGTAACAATATTGGAATATTCAAGTGATCAACCACGTTTAACTCTTCTCAATGACACTCGTTCGCCTGTTAGCGAACTTCTTAGGGCACCAGAGCGTCACAAAAATCTCCTGGGTGGCGGTTCGGGTAAATGAGTTTTGAATTTGCAGAGGTTGATCGATTTGTTACAGGCACGGTAGGTGAACCTGGCGAGCGTCAATTCTTTTTACAGGTGCGCAGCTCACAGCGTTTAATCAGTGCAGCGATAGAGAAATCCCAAGCACTTACGATGGCCCAACGTCTAGAATTATTAGTCAAACAGGTACTTAAAGAAGATTCTTCGCTACGAAGTAAGACGTTACAAAGAGATGATTTGCCTCTTGAGCAGCCCATCGAGCGCGATTTCGTCATCGGCGCGATATCGATTGCTTGGGAAAGTGTGAAAGAGCGAGTAGAAATCGAACTCTATGCAGTTACCGAAGTCGATGTTCAGGACGACCTCGAAGTTGAAGATAATGACGAGCAGGCAGAATTAACTTTTTCTCTGAGCATCTCGCAAGCACAAGCATTCGTTACAAGAACCATTGCAGTTGTTAATGCGGGTCGGCTTCCATGTCCATTCTGTGCAATTCCAATAGATCCGCGTGGACATTTATGTCCTAGGGCAAATGGCTACCGACGTTAATCACCGTTTGCTTGAAACAGGTGAGCTAGTTGTTACTGGCCGTTTAGTAGATGCGTCTAATGCCACACTTTATGCAAAAGTTGTTTTAAATGCGGTAGAGAAGATTTGTATTTATAAACCAGTTGCGGGGGAGCGCCCATTGTGGGATTTTCCTGACGGCACTCTGGCCGATCGAGAGTACGCAGCTTTCTTGGTCAGTGAATTTCTTGAATTGAAAGTTGTTCCTTTGACAATCTTGCGCGAAGGCCCATATGGAAAAGGCATGGTTCAAGAATGGATAGACATTGATGAGTCAATTGACCTTGCAAGCTATTTTTCACAAGACTTACCCGAACTTCGACGGATGGCTTTCTTTGATTCCATTATTAACAATACTGATAGGAAAATAGGTCATCTGCTGCCTACACAAAGTGGCCAGTTATTTGGGTGTGACCATGGTGTGACTTTTCATGAGGAAAATAAACTTCGGACCGTGCTTTGGCAGTGGGCTGGAGATCCTCTCACTGCTTTGGAGATCTCGAGCTTAGAACACCTTATTTCCAGTTTGGGAAATAAACTTGATCTCTCTGCTCACTTAACATCACTTGAGATTAATGCGATTATTTCTAGAGCAAGACAAATGCTCAAAACAGGCACAATGCCTCTACCTAGTCCTGATTGGCCTGCCATTCCATGGCCTGCGTTCTGATCGATATTTAACTATCATCTATCCATGAAATCTTGGCCTGACGTTGCTATTCCAAATATTGTCAATGGTCTAGAAATTCCAACTCTTTTCTTGACCAACTCAAAAAGTATGCAGCTGGAAGCCTTACCGCAGAAGACGATTTATAGGATGTATGTCTGCGGCATAACACCGTATGACGCTACTCATTTAGGTCACGCTGCGACTTATTTAACTTTTGATTTAATTAACCGCTATTTGCGAGCGACAGGTGCAGAAGTTTCATATGTTCAAAATATAACTGACATCGACGATCCACTTTTAGAAAGAGCTGCTCGAGATAATGTGAACTGGGAGCAACTTGCCACTTCGCAAATTGATTTATTTCGAAGCGACATGGTTAATTTGCGAATTCTGCCGCCTCGTCATTACATCGGGGCCGTTGAAGCAATCGATTTAGTTTCCGACGCCGTCACGGCATTGGAAAAAGCAGGCACGATTTATTCAATCGAAAAGGATTTATATTTTAAGAATTTCTCGTCAAGTGGCTTTGGTCAACTCTCGCATTTGAATCAACTTCAAATGCAGGAGATCTTTTCGCAACGAGGAGGCGATCCCACTCTGCCTGGCAAAATAAATCCACTTGACTGCCTTGTTTGGATGGCTCAACGCCCCAATGAACCTGGGTGGAATTCTCCTCATGGTTTTGGACGACCTGGGTGGCATATCGAATGTACGGCGATAGCTTTGAAATACCTTGAACCCGATATCGATGCAGATGAATGCATAGATATCCAAGGTGGAGGAAGCGATTTAATTTTCCCTCACCATGAAATGTGCGCCTCACAAGCACATGTATTGACGGGTAAGGAGCTAGCGAAAACATATGTCCATAGCGCCATGATTGGACTTGATGGAGAGAAAATGAGTAAGAGCAAAGGCAATTTGGTCTTTGTCTCGACACTGGTTAACTCAGGAGTGGATCCCATGGTTATTCGCTTCGCATTGATGTCGCAGCATTATCGGCAGGACCGAATGTGGAGTGATTCTTTGTTGCAGCAAGCTTCAAAAACCGTCACTACGATAAAAACTGCGTTAAACGGGCCATCTGTTGCTCCGACTCAACCTGTAATTGAGCAGATTGTTGCTGCACTTAGTCAAGATCTTAATACGCCTTTAGCCTTTGAAACGCTCGAGCAATGGGCTAATGAATCTATCGCTGGTGCCACAGGTGGGGTTGCACTTGAGCTAAGACAGTCCCTTGATGCTTTGTTGGGCTTAGATCTTTAATCCTTTGAGCGACGCTTTAGATATCTTTCAAACTCTTTAGCGATCGAATCGCCAGAAACATCGGGCAGTTCAGCGGCATCTTTTGAATCTTCGAGCGCTTTAACGTATTCAGCGATGTCGCTATCTTCTGTGGCCATGTCAGTGACATCTTTTTCCCACTCTTCTGCTGCTTCTGGTAAATCTGCAGAAGGAATTTCTATATCTAAAAAATCTTCTAACGAATTGATTAGTGAGAGTGATGCTTTAGGAGAAGGTGAGCTCGATGCATAATGCGGTATTGCAGCCCACAATGAGACGGCATCGATGCCACGACGCATGCAGCCATCGCCAATAATCCCTAAAATTCCAGTAGGGCCTTCATATCGCGAGACTTCAACTCCCAGACGTTGAGCAAGTTCTGGATGTGCTCCACTTCCACTAACGCCGATGGGGCGGGTGTGAGGAACATCAGCAAGCATCGAACCTAATGTCACGATTAACGACACTTCTAAATCATCAGCAAGATCTAGAAGTTCGCGAGTAAAACTTTTCCATCGCAATGATGGTTCAACACCCTTTACAACAACTAGATCACGGTCAAAAGAGGGAAGAGTCAATCCATAAATCTCAGTCGTTGGCCATGAAATCTTTCGAATAAGTGATTCATCTATAAATATATGCGGACGATTTACTTGAAAATCATAAAACTCTTCAGACTCAATATCTGCTATTAATTCAGGGACAACATCGTTGGCCTCGTTTTGCCATGCGCCAAGAAGATGATCAATAGCACCGGTGGCCGCCTCACCCGCATCGTTCCATCCAGAGAAGGCCATCACCATTATGGGATTTCGCAGTGCGGGAATCTGGTGTATCTCCATAGGACTAAACCTTAGGGTAATCTTCGGCAAAACTTCTACGAATTAATCTTTAGTTAGGAAGGCTTTTCGTGAGCAATTTCTTTGATGCCTTCTTTTTTGATATGGACGGCTTAATAGTCGACTCTGAACCCCAATGGCTTCAGTCTGAAACAGAGATAACGGCAGAGTTTGGGTACCAATGGCTGGAAAAAGACCAAGTGGCTTGCCTTGGCGGTCCACTGACTCGTGTGGGCGAATACATGTATGAAAAGTGCAATAGAGCGAAAAGCCCAGAGCATTTCACCCAGGTTCTCATCGATGTGCAGGCCGAAAAAATGCGTGGACACACTCCGCTAATGCCTGGCGCCTTTGAGCTAGTAAAAGAGCTACAAAGCATGGGCGCAAAGACCGGTCTAGTTTCTGCCAGTCCTCGAATTATCGTAGACGCGGTGTTGGAAAACATCGGCAGTGATCTCTTTCCCTTTTCAATTTCAAGTGATGATGTTATTCGAACTAAACCATATCCTGATGCTTACTTGAAAGCTGCAGAGATTTCGAGTTCGAGAATTGAAAACTGTTGCATCTTTGAAGACTCTCTTACTGGAGTTAATGCAGCCAAAAGTAGTGGGGGATGGCTGATTGCAGTTCCGCATTTAGTTACAGTCGAAGAATCAGCTCGGGTACGTACAATTCAATCTCTTGCACAACTTAACTATGAGTTGTTAAAAGAGCTTTGGCACGATTTTTCAATTAAAATTTAATTTGTATGTGCCGGGCAAATACTCTTGAAGTAACACCAATCGCATAGCCGGCTTGGTTTAGGTGGCCAGTATTGCTTTTCAATTGAAGCGAAAATATCACGTGCTACTCGGTTCAAGGTTTTCTCTGTTGATGCTAAATCACTTAACGTGGGGATGTTCTTTACTACCTTGCCGTCACCAAGATAAATAAGTTGTAAGAGTCGCGGCAAAACATTGTGCGTTTTAAAATAGAGAAGGGCATATACACGCAGTTGAAAGAGTGCTTTTTCTTCCCAGCCAGGTTTTGGCGCTTTACCAGTTTTGTAATCGACAATTCGTACTTCACCCGTTGGTGCAACATCGAGACGATCGACGTAGCCATGTAGGTACACCGTAGGTGAAAAATCATTTTCAAGATGCAATTCTCGAAAAGTTGCATCAAAGCTTTTAGGATCTTCTAATGTGAAGTATGTGTGCAGAAGTGCGCCGGCTCTATCAAGCCACTCCTTCTCATTTGTGATCATCTCCATGAGCTCAGGCTTGTTTTCTAGTTGTGCTCGCCATCTAGATGGAAGTAAATCGATTGCTTGTTGTGGCGTACGGTCAACAGCGGGGCTTTCAAATAGATCATGCAGGACTGTATGAACTAAGGTTCCGCGCTCTGCATCTAATGAGGGAGGCTGGGGAAGTTGATCGATTGCCCTGTATTTGTAGAGTTGTGGGCAGTTCTCAAACTCACTCACTCGGCTGGGGGAGAGTCGAAGCGGTTGGTTACTCACGTGCTGCAACATACCCGCACTTGCTGACAATATTTGACCTAAGATGCACCCGTGTCGAATCACGGATATTTCGCAAATGGGGATCGAGTCCAGCTGACCGATCCCAAAGGCAAGCTCTACAGTTTTACAATCACGCCCGGCAAAGAGTGGCATACGCACAAGGGTTGGATTACTCACGATGATTTAATCGGAATGCCAGAGGGTTCTGTTGTTAGCACAACTGCGGGGTTAAAATTCACAGCATTTAAACCTTTGCTTGCTGATTACGTCTTAACAATGCCGCGCGGAGCAACGATTGTCTATCCGAAAGATGCGGCGATGATTATCGGGTTAGCCGATATCTACCCGGGAGCGCGGGTTCTTGAGGCTGGGGTGGGTAGCGGAGCTCTGACAATCTCACTTCTTCGCGCCATCGGCGACAATGGCTATCTTCATTCAGTTGAAAGGCGGGCAGACTTTGCCGAAAATGCCCGGTCAAATGTTGAGAATTATTTTGAAGCAAGCAAGTTAAATTGGAAATTAACTGTCGGGGATTTGCAGGATCAAAGTTTTGAGAGTGAATTTGACCGCGTAATTCTAGACATGCTTGCACCTTGGGAGTGTGTTGACATCGCAGCACGTGCGCTTCGCCCAGGTGGAGTATTTATGTCTTATGTAGCAACAACAACTCAACTTTCGGCAACTGCTGAAGCGATAAAAGCAGATGGAAGATTTACTGAACCTGAAAGCAGCGAGACGTTGGTTCGAGGATGGCACCATGAAGGTTTAGCAGTTAGGCCCCAACAACGCATGATTGGGCATACAGGTTTTCTTATCCAAAGTAGACGAATGGCCCCAGGAGTAGAAGTTCTTGCTCGTAGACGACGTCCTTCAAAAGGTGCTTACGGTGTCGCGGAAGAGTGAAAGATTAGTTAATTTAACGATCGCTCTTCTTGCTACAAAACGCTATCTCACTAAGAGTGAAATCTTTCGAAGCATCGAAGGCTATGAAGGCTCAGAGGATTCGAAAGAGCGCATGTTCGAACGCGATAAAGATGATCTTCGAACAATAGGTATTGAGATTGAGGTCGGCGGCCTTGACCCATTGTTTAACGATGAGGCTGGTTACAAAATCAAACCTGAAAATTATAGGTTAGATCTTGGTGCAATTTCTGGAACAGATATCGCACTTCTATCTTTGGCAGCACAAGCATGGAACGGCGCCGCACTAGGCAGCGCAGCTAACTCGGCGCTAGTGAAATTAAAGTCAATGGGAATTGCATCAGATTTAGATTCGATTCCAACGTTGGCCCCGCGCATGGCCTGGTCAACTCAGGAGCTTGAGAGCGTTCTTGAAGCTATTGGTTTGCGCAGAAAAATTGTTTTTACTTATCTCTCCTCTGAATTGGCCGATGAATCGCGAGAGGTTTTTCCATATGCAGTTGCCACTAAAGATGGCTATTGGTATTTCTCGGGCTTGGACTGCACTAAAAATGAAATTCGCACCTTCCGTTTCGACAGAGTGAGCGGTTCTATTGATCTGAGTGGCAAACAAGATGCCTACCAAATACCTGAAGGCTTCGATCTTTTAGAGAGCGTAGATGTTGAAACTGAACATAGAATCGCGGTAGTAGATATACGCAAAAATAAAGCGTTATCGCTGCGTAAAAAGGCCTCCGCCATCACCGATCTAGGTGAGTGGGAGAGATTTGAATTTGAATATTCAGGCACTGCGTCATTGATCGATTCGATACTATGGCACCTAGATGATGTCGTGGTCCTTGAACCTGCTGAACTTCGGCTAAAGATCATTGAAATTCTAAATGAGTTGGTACTCACTCATGGCTAAAGAAAAACCGACACCCCTATTACACACCGAACGACTTCTGTCTTTGGTTCCATTTATCGCTGCCAATCAAGGAATTGCTCTTGCAGAATTAGCATCAACTTTCAAAGTTACATCGGCACAAATGAGCGCAGATCTGACAACTCTATGGATGTGCGGACTTCCCGGTTACACGGCTCTAGAGCTAATGGATCTATCGTTTGATTCAGGATATGTATCAATACGAAACGCTGAGACATTAGAAAGCCCTAGAACGCTCAATTTCGATGAGATAGTAGCCTTGCTCATGGGATTAGACCTACTAAAAGATTCACTTGATTCTGATTCAGATTTGCGTGGAACTATTGAAGTATTAACTACGCGTTTGTCGCAGAAGTCAGGAATCGTTTCAAAACTTCGTGCCACAAGTGATGTATCAAGCACATTGCGTGCTCAAATAGAAAATGCGCTGAAATCCCAAAAAGCTCTGAGAATTTCCTATCATTCGCTGTACAACGATTCTGTAACCGAACGCTTAGTTTCACCTTTAGAAATGCGCATCGAAAATGGTGTCGAGTACCTTTTCTCCTTTTGCCATACAGCTCTTGCATTTCGCATATTTCGCTTGGATCGAATCATTAGGTGCACAGCAGAGGAAAAAACGCATGTACCAAACTCTGATTTGCAATCCAAAACCAATCCAAATGTTAAATTTGCAATCAAAGTCAGGTCGCGGCTGCGCTTAATGAAAGAGAGATTTTCTCTACAAAATATCTCAACATCAGAATTGCAGCGTTCGGAATCCTTCTCAGAAGAGTGGATTATTCGAAGTATCTTTGGATCCTCAGGAAGCGTTGAACTCATGGAACCGAGCGCTTTAAGGGCCGAGATTGCCCGAAAAGCTCAACTGATACTAGATCGTTACCTGTCCAATTGAGCACGCCTAGCGTTTTTCGGGCCGCCTGAGGTAGCCTTGCCGCTTAGATATTTTCCAACTGCAGGGAGTTCTAGCAATGTTCTTACGCGAACCTAGCCACATTTTGATTCTTCTCATCGTTGTTCTTGTTCTCTTCGGCGCAAAGCGTCTTCCTGATTCAGCTCGCTCCCTTGGTCGCTCCATGCGAATCTTTAAGAGCGAAATGAAGGAAATGACCGCTGAAGAGAAGCAGGCTGACGGCGAAACACCTACAGACAAGTAAGCCGAAGATGGCGTCTTCTAAAGGCGCGCAGATGCCATTACTAGATCATCTACGAGAACTTCGTAAGCGAGTAGTGCGCGCATCTGTCGCCATCCTTCTTGCTTCAGGTGTTGGCTGGTATTTTTACAATCCAATTATCACGAAGTTGGCCCTTCCGGTTTGTGATTTAGCCGCGGCACAAAAGAGTGGCGCTTCGCACTGCGGCTCTCTGTACATTAATGGTGTCTTAGGTCCACTTAATCTTCAGATAAAGGTTGCACTTCTAGCTGGAGTAATTTTGGCTGCACCATACTGGCTCTTCCAATTATGGGGTTTTATTGCACCTGGTTTGCATCGCAAAGAGAAACGTAACTCTGTTCTTTTCATCGCCTCTGCAACACCTTTTTTTGCGATAGGCGCAACGCTTGGATATTTAGTTCTTCCCGTTGCTATTAAGGTGCTTTTTGGATTCACGCCTAGTTCTCTCTCTAACTTGGTTAAGTTTGATGACTACTTAGATTTTGTCATGCGTATCATCTTGCTCTTTGGTCTTGCCTTCGAACTTCCTATCTTCCTCGTTACCTTCAATCTCATTGGATTCTTACGCGGAACCACGATTTTGCGTCCATGGCGTATCTGGATATTTTCAATCGTTCTTTTTACTGCCGCCTTTACGCCAACGGCTGATCCATTAACAATGATGCTTTTGGCATTGCCACTAATAGTTCTCTACTTCATGGCTGGTGGCATAGCTGTTGTAGTCGACAAGCGACGCGATAAACGGGCTGAAAAGATAGCTACAGGTCCAACATCAATAGATGCACCCGCACCTATTGATGAATAGTTGGATAGGGTCGGTGCATGTGGGCCTTATTAATTAACCCTGTTTCTGGTCAGGGTAAAGGTGCGGCATTAGGAACCCACGTCGCCGGGTACCTCAACGCTCGCAATATCTCATATGAAATTATTATCGGTAGAAATCAAATCGATCAATCCGACTTGCTTTCTCACTTTATCAAAAAATACCCTGAGTGTTCCGGAGTTATAGCCGTTGGTGGTGATGGCTTACTTCACCTTGCACTGCAGAAAGTAACTCCAGCACAAATTCCTTTGGCAGTAATTCCTGCCGGTACAGGCAATGACTTTGTACGCACTTTGGGTTGGTCTCTAACTGATGTCGATGTACTGCTGGACGCTGTTTTAAATTCGCGTCCACAATCAATGGATTTAGGTCTAGTAGATGGAGAATGGTTCGGAGCGATTCTCTCAACTGGCTTTGATTCAATCGTAAATGAAAAAGCAAATTCAATGTCATGGCCAAAGGGACCTAATAAATATAATGTCGCTATAGCGATCGAACTTCCACGATTTAGACCGCGCCATTATGAGATTGTTTTGGATGATAGAACAATTTCGACCGAAGCCATGCTCATCGCTATATCTAATGGTCGGTCTTATGGTGGGGGAATGCTGGTCTGTCCCGCAGCTGACATTAATGATGGTTACTTCGATGTAATGATTCTTCACCCCATTAGTAAGTTGGAGTTTGTTAAGGTCTTTCCGCGGGTATTTAAAGGCACACATGTAACACACCCGGCAGTAGAGATTGTACGAAGTAAGCGGGTATCAATAAGTTCACAAGCCATTGCATATGCCGATGGGGAACGAATCGGACAACTCCCTATTGCCGCAAAATGCATCCCTGGTGCGCTCTCAACATGGATTCCATGACAACCCCGGCAGAGAGGTTCGCTGCTGCAAAAGTTAGAAGTAAATTTAAGGAGACAACCGAATTCATCTCCAGCTTTGATTTTGAATTCGATCCATTTCAAATTGCTGCTTGCCATGCCGTTGAGGAGGGGAGTGGTGTTCTAGTTGCCGCCCCAACCGGTGCTGGCAAAACCGTAGTAGGAGAATTTGCCGCACATCTTGCATTAAAAATCGGTAAGAAATGTTTTTATACAACTCCAATCAAGGCGCTTTCAAACCAAAAGTACTCTGAGTTTGTTGCCAAATTTGGAGAATCACGAGTTGGACTTTTAACAGGTGATACGAGTATTAATGGTGAAGCCGATATTTTGGTTATGACTACTGAAGTTTTGCGAAACATGCTCTATGCCGGTTCTAACACTCTTACAAATTTGGGATTCGTAGTTATGGACGAGGTTCACTATTTGGCCGATAAGTTTCGTGGAGCTGTTTGGGAAGAAGTACTGATTCACTTAATGGAGAGCGTGCAGGTTATATCTTTATCAGCGACTGTTTCAAATGCTGAAGAATTTGGCGAATGGCTTGGAGAAGTTCGTGGAAACACTCAAGTTATTGTTAGCGAGATTAGGCCAATCCCTTTGTACCAACATGTTCTAATAGGCAATCGTTTGCTTGATCTCTTTGAGAAGCCTGGGCAAATCAATCCAGAGATTTTGCAACGTGAACGTGAGGCAGTGCGTAAAGCAGCAATTAGTAAACATCGCCGAGGCAGATATAACGAACCTTCTGATCGACTCACTCGGGCAGATATCATTGAGAAGCTATCGCGCGAAAACCTTTTACCCGCAATTACATTTATTTTTTCCAGAGTGGGCTGTGATGCAGCAGTTAAGCAATGCCTTCATGCCGGACTTCGGCTAACTGATACTCAAGAGCGCAACGAGATTCGCGCAACCGCCTTGAAATACACACAAAACATCGCTGAAGAGGACTTGGAAGTTTTAGGTTTTACCGAGTGGTTAACTGCACTTGAACGGGGAATAGCTGCACACCATGCAGGTCTGCTTCCAAGCTTTAAAGGAGCGGTCGAAGATTTATTTCAGCGTGGGTTAGTTAAAGCAGTTTTCGCAACAGAAACACTTGCCCTTGGAATCAATATGCCTGCGCGAACCGTAGTGTTAGAGAAGCTAATTAAGTACAACGGTGAAGCACATGTGCCAATTACTCCGGGTGAGTACACGCAACTTACCGGTCGTGCTGGACGCCGTGGGATCGACATAGAAGGAAATGCGGTTATTCAATGGTCCCCGACAGTTGATTCAGCCTCTGCTGCCGGACTCGCCTCGACACGTACATATCCATTGCGTTCATCTTTTGCGCCTACTTACAACATGTCAATTAATTTGATTGCGCGTTTCGGACGCGAGCGTGCACGCAGATCACTGGAATCAAGTTTCGCTCAGTTTCAAGCCGACCGAGCTGTTGTTGGGTTATCTCGACAGATTCACAAAAATGATGCTGCAATCGAAGAGCTTCTAGTTCAAGTGAAGTGTCATATGGGTGACTTTATTGAGTACGCATCTATTCGTAGGGAAATCAAGGAAGTTGAAGTACTCCTATCCAAACGAGATCAGAAAAAGACATTTGATAATCGTCAACGAGCACGTTTAGAAAGTGATCTCTCCGATCTTCGCAAAGCTATGCGTAATCACAGTTGCCACGGTTGTAGTGAGCGCGAGGACCATGCACGGTTGGCTGAAAAAGCAGGCCGTCTAAATAGAGAAAACGATGGACTGCGGACCCGCGTGCAAAGCCGCACTCATGTGATCGCTAAAACCTTTGATCAAATCTGTCAAGTCTTGACACATCTTGATTACATTGAAGGTGAAAAACCTACTGAGCAAGGCAAGATCCTTACCAAAATATATGCTGAGTCCGACCTTTTATTAACCGAAGCGATTCGACGTGGAGTCCTTGATGATCTCAACGCATCTGAGTTGCTATCTGTCGTTTCAACTATGATTTTTGAATCACGTAATGCAGATAATGTTGCGCCAAAAATGCCGAGCCCCCGAGTATCGAATGCTTTAGCAGATGTAATTTCATTATGGGCAGAGCTTGAAGAGATTGAAACTGAGTATGGCGTCAAAACACAGCGCGAACCCGATGCTGGTTTCTGTTGGGTTTCATATCGTTGGGCAAGTGGTAATTCATTGCAAAACGTTTTAAAGGGAACTGATATGTCTGTTGGAGATTTTGTTCGTTCGACAAAACAACTTATTGATCTTCTCAATCAAATATCGGGAGCCAGTGAAAAACTGCGACCAGTATGCAAAGATGCTGTGAAGCGAATCGATAGGGGAGTAGTCGCATTCCTCATGGGGGATTTATGACATTAATGCTTCTCGATAGCGCGTCCCTCTGGTACCGGGCTTATTACGGGATGCCAGACACATTGATCGCCCCCGATGGAACTCCAGTCAATGCTATTCGCGGATATATCGATATGACTGCGCGACTAATTTCAGTCTATAAACCTGATCGCATCGTGGCCTGCTTAGATGGAGATTGGAGGCCTTCTTGGCGCGTTGAATTATTTCCAGACTATAAGGCTAATCGACTTGAAGAAGAGGGAGACGAGGAAGAGGAGCCAGAGACTCTGACCCCTCAGATTCCAATTCTTTTGGACTTACTTGATCTTCTGGGAATTCCAGTGGTCGGTGTGGATGATTTCGAAGCTGATGACGTCATGGCAACCTATGCCGAAATCGAAAAGGGTCCAATCAGAATTGTTACAGGTGACCGTGATTTGTTCCAGATGGTCGATGACAAGCGCGATATTAAAGTTGTTTATCTGGCAAAAGGAATTTCACAACATGATTTAGTAGACAATGCCTACGTGGAAAACAAATATTCCATCCCGGGTGATAGATATGCGCTATTTGCAATGTTTCGCGGTGACCCTTCTGATGGATTACCAGGCGTTAAAGGAATTGGCGAAAAAGGGGCAGCCGTAATCGCAAACTCTTTCGCTAACGTCGAAGAAGCCTTAGAGGGTGCACATGCAGGGCACGAGTCGCTTCCACCGGCATTAGCCAAGAAGATTATTGCAGGTGCGGATTACTTGAAGATTGCTCCCACTGTTGTTCAGGTAGCAAGAAATGCACCTTTACCAAAAGTTAACCTCTCTATGCCGACAGCGCCGGCAGATATGTCTGCGATTTATCAATTCAAGGAACGCTACGGATTAGGTGCCAGCGTTGATCGTTTGATCAGTGCATTAGGTTGGTAAATCTTTTTCTATCCATATTAAGCGGGTTCCTACTATCGGCAGCTTTCGAGCCTCTAGATAAATGGTGGCTTGCTCCGATATCAATCGCTCTTCATATCTTTGTTATAAATCGAAGTGAGCGGAAAATTATCTCGGCATTTGTTTTCGGTCTTACTTTTAACTTAGTGCTGCTTCATTGGACAAGCATTTATGTCGGTTCTACTCCTTGGTTGATACTTGCTTTCGGGCTCGCTATTTTCTATATACCCTTGGCACTTATTACACGTTGGGGGATAGGCGCGTATCCCCTTATCTTTCTTGCATTAGAAGAAGTACGAAATCACTTTCCATTTGGCGGTTTCGGTTGGGCACGCCTTGCATATTCACAGGCAGACTCTCCCTATTCAATCGTTGCACGGTTTGGGGGAGCAACTGGCTTGTCGGCGATAGTCCTTCTCCTTGCTCTGTTCATTTTTCAGCTTACGCAACACCGGGCTCAACTATGGATACTTCTACCGCTATTACTAACTTTCATGCCCCTTAATGTTGTGAGCCATGCATCTACTAGCGCATTACTTATACAAGGAAATGTTCCAACGTATGGATTAGATTTTAATTCACGTGCAACGCAAGTATTTTTTAATCATGTGAAAGAGAGCCAGAAAGCTTTGGCCGATCATCCCGATGTTGATTTTCTTTTATGGCCAGAAAACGCGGTTGATGTTGATCCATTTTCTAATACTCAGGTCAAACAGGCACTTGATACCTTCACTCAACCGATGATTGTTGGTGCAATCGTTGAAAAAGATTCCAAGGTATTCAACACATCAATATTGTGGACAAAAAAGGGCCAAATTGTCTATACAAAACAGCATCTCACGCCCTTTGGTGAATACATCCCTCTGAGAGCTTTAGCCTCGAAAATCTCACCTTTAACCGATGAAGTTAGTGATTTTTCACCCGGAACCAGACCAGTTATTTTTACAATCAATCAAGCAAAAATCGCTCCAATCATTTGCTACGAACTTATCGATGATCTCATTGTCAGTAATGCGGCTAAAGGATCAAATATTTTGGCGGTTCAGACGAATAGTGCAACATTTGGAAAATCTGCAGAAAGCTCTCAACAATTGTCGATAACTCGAATTCGAGCCATCGAACATTCTCGAAATATTCTCTCAGTTTCAACAACTGGATATTCAGCGCTTATTAATTTTCGAGGAAATATCATTCAATCGACGCAAATGGGCGAAGCTGATTATCTTTATGCGAAAACTGGATTAATAAATGAGAAATCACCTAGGGATATCTATGGAGATTGGTCCTTGGTAACAGTTCTCATTTGGCTGTTCTTGGCAGCGCGCAGAGAATATAGATATCGCCGATAAGTTACATTATGTAAAGTTGTACGAAGATCCGAGAAATCCAGCTCCCCGATGCCTCTTAACGGTAATCATCCAATGGCGTGCAAGCACAGATCAGATTGCGGTCGCCATGAGCTCCGTCAATGCGTGAGACCGGTGGCCAATACTTCATGCGTGAGCCAATTGACTCTCCTGAAACGAAGCCATCTAATGCCACTGGGTATGCACCCTTTTCACGGCTGTAAGCCCGCTCCCACTCTGTCGACATCATAGAAAGGGCAGTATGAGGCGCATGGCGCAGGGCAGAGCCCTCAATGCTCACCTTTGCATCGATGATCTCTTGAATCTCAGAGCGAATCGAAATCATCGCATCTATGAAGCGGTGAATCTCGGCGATATCTTCTGACTCCGTTGGTTCAATCATCAAAGTACCTGCTACAGGAAAAGACATAGTTGGCGCGTGAAAGCCGTAATCCATCAATCTCTTTGCCATGTCATCCACAGTAACGCCTGATTCCTTCGTTATCTCTCGAATATCGAGGATGCATTCATGGGCGACTCGACCATTAAGACCGGTGTAAAGCACTGGATATGAATCTTGAAGGCGGGCAGCAATGTAGTTTGCCGACAAGATTGCAACCTGAGTCGAATGAGTTAAGCCCTCTCCCCCCAATAAACGTATGTAAGCCCAAGAGATAGGCAGAATGCTTGCAGAGCCAAATGGTGCGGCTGAAACTGGTCCTGGCCCAGTTGCTGGTCCAGCCAATGGATCCATTGGATGGTTAGGCAAGAATGGTGCCAAATGTGCCCTAGAGATAACTGGACCTACTCCAGGTCCTCCTCCACCGTGGGGAATCGCAAAAGTTTTATGTAAATTCAAATGAGATACATCGGCGCCGAATTTTCCTGGCTGAGCAACACCAACCAGGGCATTTAAGTTTGCACCATCTACGTATACCTGACCACCTGCATCATGAACCAAAGCACAAATTTCGGAGACGGCGGTCTCAAAAACACCATGAGTCGATGGATAAGTAATCATGAGCGCTGCAAGAGTGTGACTATGTTGTGCAATTTTCTCTTTTAGATCATCTACTGAAACATTGCCATTCTCGTCGCACTCAACTACAACTACTTTCATTCCAGCCATGACCGCCGAGGCGGCATTTGTTCCATGCGCACTTGAAGGAATGAGACATATTGTTCGGCCTTGATCTCCACGTGAGTCATGATAATTTCTAATAGCCAACAAGCCAGAAAACTCTCCCTGACTTCCAGCATTTGGTTGTAAAGACACTGCGTCGTAGCCAGTAATTGCAACCAGCCAATCGGAGAGTTGCTGAATTAACTTACGCGTACCGGCGCTCTGATCAGCTGGGGCAAATGGATGCAATGAAGAAAACTCTGGCCACGTTACCGCTTCCATTTCTGTGACGGCATTGAGTTTCATTGTGCATGAGCCCAACGGAATCATTGTTCGGTCAAGAGCCAAATCCTTATCGGCTAAATTGCGTAAATAACGCATCATGCCTGTTTCACTGTGGTTTGTATTGAATACAGGATGGGTTAAGTACTTACTTGAACGCAAAAATTTCGCAGGGATCTCTTTTCCTGCACTATCTTGCACACCCAAAATTGAAAGGACATCAGCAAAAGTTTTTTCAGTTGTCTCTTCATCAAATGAAACTCGTATCGATGTGTCGCTCACCTTTGCAAAATTAATGCCCATAGCAACTGCCTTTTGATGAGTTGCTTCGGCACTAGGAACAACAACATGAACCGTATCGAATACAACATCATCCCTATTATTTGTTGCTGCATGAAGACGAGCTGCGAAATTATTTACTCTCTGTGCAATCTGACGAAGGCCATCCGGGCCATGCCACATCGCATAGAAAGCACTCATGTTCGCCAGCAAAACTTGGGCAGTACATATATTGGAAGTTGCCTTGTCGCGACGGATATGTTGTTCGCGAGTTTGAAGAGCTAAACGAAAAGCTGGCTTCCCATGCGCATCAATGCTTTGACCCACTAAGCGTCCAGGCATTGAACGTTCGAGACCAAGGCGAACCGCCAAGAACCCTGCATGAGGTCCGCCAAATCCCATTGGAACTCCAAAACGCTGTGATGTTCCAACAGCGATATCGGCACCCCACTCCCCTGGAGCTTTTAACAATGTCAATGCAAGTAAATCCGTAGCTGCAATTACAACTGCATCACGTGAGTGGGCATATTCGGCAAAGGTTGAGTAATCAATTACTGTTCCAGTTGTGTCTGGGTATTGCAAAAGTGCGCCAAAAAACTCACCTTCATATCCATCTCGAGCAACATGACCAGAATCAAACTCAACTACTTTGATGCCAAGTGGCTTTGCTCGAGTTAAGACCACAGCCTTTGTTTGAGGGTGAACATGCTCTTCAATCAAAAAGACTGCATCATCGCTTAATTTGGATGAGCGTCGTGCCAGCGTCATCGCCTCTGCTGCTGCAGTACCTTCATCGAGCATCGATGCATTTGAAATATCGAGTGCCGTAAGTTCGCAGATCATAGTTTGAAATGCAAAGAGGGCTTCTAAACGACCTTGAGATATTTCAGGCTGGTATGGGGTGTAAGCGGTGTACCAAGCTGGGCTTTCAAGAACATTTCTCTTAATAACTGGAGGAACGATAGTTCCGTAGTATCCGGTACCAATTAATGATCGGAAAACTTTATTCTCGCAAGCTATAGAACGTAACTCGGCAATGACTTCGACTTCGCTTTTTCCACTACTAAGAGTGGATTCAATCACTCCATTAATCGCGATATTTGAAGGAACAACTTCGCAAATGAATGATTTGAGATCTGAATATCCAAGATACTCAAGCATCGCAGTTTCATCCTGTGAGGTTGGTCCAATATGTCGACGTGAAAATGCGTCGTAATTAGTCATTACAAACATCCCCTACCCATAGAACAGGTCCTTGTGGCCTGTATGAGTCAAGAATATGGGCTTTTAAGCGCCTTTGCTCTTACGACGAAGAGAAAGTTCATCGTTAGATTCGACACCCACACTTTGGGTACTAATTTCACCTTGCAACAAAGATAGGGAGCCTTCTACTTCATGCCACACTTTGCCAACTGCAATTCCAAATACTCCTTGCCCGCCTGCCAATAAATCGATAATTTCATCTGGACTTGCACACTCATAGATTGATGCGCCGTCACTCATTAGCGTCATTGATTCAAGTTCTGTCACTCCCCTGCCACGAAGGTGATCAACAGCTGTACGGATATTTTGGAGTGAAACTCCAGCATCCAATAAACGTTTAACAATTTTTAAAACAAGAATGTCTCGAAACCCATACAGGCGTTGCGTACCGGAGCCGCTTGCAGTTCTAATACCGGGTTCTACTAAACCAGTCCTGGCCCAATAATCTAGTTGGCGATAAGTAATGCCAGCGGCCGAGCATGCAGTAGCGCCGCGGTAGCCAATCTCTAATTCCTGGGAAGTCACGGGGAAACTCGTTTCTCTTGGGGAGTGATGCAAATGTAGGCCAGTGACCCCTTGCATTCAATCACCGACACGGTCGAAACCTCTACTTGAGATTGAGGGTTTAGCCTCAACCAGCAAAGTCCTCCGGGTTGATTTGATCCAGAAACTCTCGAAATCGTTCAACTTCCTGATTCTCATCCCCCGGTGTCGCATCCCCTGGTATTTCGATTCCGATCTCATCGAGTAGCTCTGAACTGGCCAAGATATTTGCATTGGCGCGAAGTGCAAGAGCGATCGAATCCGAGGGCCGTGCTGAAATCGAATGATTCTGCCCAGATGAATCTCTTAACTGAATCGCGGCGTAAAAAACTCCATCTTCAATGTGAGTGACATGAACTGCAACCATTGTTGCATCTAACTCTTCAATAATAATTTGAGTTAAATCATGGGTCAGAGGTCTAGGTGGTTCGACTCCTTGTTGCGCAAATGCAATCGCTGTTGCCTCTACTGCCCCAACCCAAATAGGCAAAAAGCGCGATCCATCTATCTCTTTCAATAGAACGATTGGTTGATTGGATGGCATTTCAACGCGAACGCCAATAACCTCCATAGAAATTAACATGCTTTACGAACGAAGACGATGAAGGCCGCCACGTACCAAAGCTGCATGCAAACGGATTGAAAGAGATGCGATCTCTTTCTCAACTTCTTGCGCGCGCGCTTTCGAGTCAGCGCCTTTCTGGCGATTGAGTGGAGTAATTACCTGTTCGATTAAACCGATCTCGCGATCAGCGGCAGATTTAAATGAACGCAAATGACGAGGTTCGATTCCAAATCCAGACATCTCAGTCACAGCTATTGCAATCGCTAAGGCATCGCCGTCGTAATGTCGACCACGTGGAGCGATTAATCCATAGCCTTCGAGTTCGACTAATTGATCCTCCTTAAGACCTGAGTTCTTAAGAAGTTCATCTCGGGAAAGACGCATCTCTGATACTTCACCAAAGCTGCTAGGGGCCATTTCACCATCAATTGTGGCTAGGCCAATATTTGGTCGAGGTACAGCAACAGATCCAGTTGCAGCAGGTTGTAAACCACGATCTATTGCATCGAGGTTATCTTTAATAACTTTAAGTGGAAGATATTGATCACGTTGGGCAAGAAGGACATAACGAAGTCGTTCTAGATCTGAACTTGTAAATTTGCGGTAGCCCGATGGAGTGCGTTGGGGCTCAATTAAACCTTCAGATTCCAGGAAACGAATCTTTGAGATTGTGATATCGGAGAAATCTGGACGCAACCGATTAAGTACTTCACCAATGCTCAAATAAGCGCGGGCTGGAACTGCCATTTTTTACTCCCCTAATTATTTTCTGCCGGATACAAATAGCAAATGAAATTTGCCAATTTGAATCTGATCTCCCGAATGTAAATCTGCACGTTGCACGACTGTATTGTTGACATAAGTTCCATTGAGCGAACCAATGTCTTCCAAAGAAAATCCCGAAACGCTCTTTTCAATCTTTGCATGAGCTCTTGAAACTGTTACATCATCTAGGAAAATATCGCTCGACGATGAACGGCCGATCGACACTCCTTCTGATGTAATTAAGAAACGCGAACCAAGATTTGAGCCTCGATTAATTACAACCATTGCTTTTTCATCGGACTGAGCAATCTCTTCAATAATTTTTCGATCAATTTCAGGCAAAGTAGCCAAATACTCATCGAGTACTCCGGCTGGGGAATCACTTATCTGACGATGACCTAGGTGAAGCGTTGTTGTGAGTTCACTAGGCGTTGGATCTACCTGCATGAGCCCACCTCCTTCACCTTCAACCTGAGGCTGACACTAAAGGGGTCAAAGGATTTGGTCAAGCCGTGATTAAGGCGTATCCAGCGGCATCAAGGAGGTCAGAAGGCTGAGAAGAAACTTCGACTTTTACCAACCAACCAGCGCCATAGGGATCGCTGTTCACAACCTCTGGTGTCTGAGAAAGCGCTTCATTAATTTCGACGACTTTTCCATTAACGGCTGCAAATATTTCAGAAACCGATTTAGTGGATTCAATTTCACCACATACTTTGCCAGCAGTTAAGAGTTCGCCGACTTTTGGTAGTTGAACATAAACAATGTCACCTAGGGCGCCTTGTGCAAAATCAGTAATACCCATCGTGTAAATATTTTCAGATGCGCTTACCCACTCATGCTCTTTTGTATATTGCAAACCTTCAGGAATTGATGACACGTGATCCTCTTATCTGCGAAACGCCTTCGCGACCATAACTTATACCTGTGGCTACGTAGAGAGCAATCCCCCATGCTGCAAAACTCCAGCCTAGAACGAATGCCAGAGTTCCGAGAGATGAATCACTTTTGGCAAGCAACAAGAATGGAAATGCGTACATGAGATTGAAGGTTGCGGCTTTACCCAAGTAAGTTACCTTAAAGGGTGCATGTCCTTTTGACTTCATTGCGATAGTTACGATTGCTAAAAATAGATCACGCGCAATTAAGAGAAATATCATCCAAGCGGGCACAATATTTCGAATCAGAAAAACAATGAGAATTGCAAAAATATAAAGTCGATCAATAGCTGGATCTGCCAGTTCGCCAAATCGAGATGTTTGATTCCAGGCTCGAGCCAATTTTCCATCGAAATAATCAGTCGCTCCCCCAACTGCAAGAACGGCGATTGCCCAACCATCTGCATGGATATTCAAAGTCAGATATATAAATAGTGGAATTCCTAAAAAGCGTAGGAACGTTAAAGCATTAGGAATTGAAAGCAACGACGCATCCACGGTCAATCCCGCTCTTTGACTCGGATCGCAACTTGAACTGGCGTTCCAGGAAAAGAAAACTCTTCACGCAATCTGCGTTCAATGAAGCGTCGATAGGATGCTTCGATCCACCCATTAGAAAAGACTACGAATTTCGGCGGAGCAATGCCGGCCTGAGTGGCGTAGTAAACCTTTGGCTGCTTTCCTCCTCGAACTGGCGGTGGTGTAGCGCCAATGAGGGCCCCAAGGAATGAGTTGAGCTTTGAAGTCGGAACGCGTTTTTCCCAACTATCAAGTGCGGTCCTTAGCGCTGGCGCTAAACGATCACGGTGCCAACCAGTTTTGGCTGCAACATTGACACGTTGGGCCCATTCAACTTGATCAAGGTGGCGATCAATTTCGCGATCGAGTTGATCGCGACGATCTTCATCAACCAAATCCCATTTATTCATGACGATAACCATGGCTTTTCCTGCTTCTTCAACCATTGTTATAACTCGCAAATCCTGTTCGGTGATTGGTTCTGAGGCATCAAGGACTACGACTGCTACTTCGCATCGCTCTAATGCGGTCTGTGTTCGAAGAGATGCGTAGTAGTCGGTACCTGATGCCTGATTAGCTCGCTTCTTCAATCCCGCAGTATCGATAAATCTCCAGATCGATCCGCCGAATTCGATTAACTCATCTACTGGATCACGCGTAGTGCCAGCAACATCATCAACAATTGAACGATTCTCTCCTGCTAATGCATTGAGAAGTGATGACTTTCCAACATTTGGTCGGCCAATTAAGGCAACTTTTCTATAACCATCCTGCGTTTGCGCTCCCCCAACCTCTGGAAGTTCGGCAACGATATGGTCGAGTAAATCTCCAGAGCCGCGACCGTGCAAAGCTGACACAAAATAGGGTTCACCTAAACCTAATGACCACAAACCATGCGCTTCAGACTCTTCACGTTCACCGTCGACTTTATTTCCAATTAAGATCAAAGGTTTTTTTGCTTTACGTAAATGTTGAACCAGAATATCGTCTTCATCGAGTGCGCCAACCTGTGCGTCAACAACAAAAGCAAGAACGTCTGCTTCTTGCATAGCAATTTCAGCGCCAGCACTGACCTGAACTGAAATGCCATCAGGTTTTGCTTCCCAGCCGCCAGTATCCATAATTATAAAACGGCGTCCGCCCCATTCGCATTCATATTGCACTCGATCACGTGTGACTCCCGGAGTATCTTCAACAATAGCTTCACGGCGCCCTAAGAAACGATTAATTAAGGTTGATTTTCCAACGTTTGGACGGCCCAAAATTGCAACAATCGGTAAGCCAAGTAATGAGCGTTGACGCAGCAGCTCCCATATTCTTTCGACTGTTTCATCTAGATCTAAATTAGTTGAATCAATTTCAACTGCGTCATAAGCCATCGCCAATGGCGACACTGCACGAGTTGAATCAATAGTGTCGCGATTATTTAGGGAGGCTTTGACATTTACGTTTTTATCTTCTAATTCATTTTCGCGTCGTACTGTGCGAGCATTCAAATCAGCTGTTAAATAAATTTTTAGTGCGGCATCAGGAGTAACAACAGTTCCGATATCACGACCTTCTACAACAATTCCCTTTGGCGCTTGCGAAATAATCTTGCGCTGGATTGCAAGCAACTCCTGGCGAATTTCAGGCATCGCACTAATTCGACTTACGTTCTCGGTCACAGACGTTCCGCGAATTGCATGTGTAATTTGAGTATCCCCTGCAAAGGTATTGGGATCAGTTGGATCAGAAACAAAACGAATCGGCGCACTCTTGAGTGCCTTCAAAATCTCGCTAGCTTCGATGCAGTTGTTTTCAAGTGCAACCCATGTGACGGCGCGATACAAGGCACCTGTATCTAAATAGTTCCAACCTGCGCGAATCGCGATGGCCTTTGAAGTACTTGATTTACCTGCGCCGCTCGGGCCATCTATTGCTACCACTATGCCCATGTGATGAGCCTACTTCTATTTACGAATCGGATGAACGTTCCATCCGATCGATGATAAATGGTTGGACAATGTGATTGCATCTGAATGTGAAAGCGCCAAAGTAATTAATGCATTCAACTGCCCAGGAGAGTGTTCAATAGTTAAATCTTCAACGTTTACAGACATCGCAGCACATTCATTAAATATCGCGCCTAACTGACCTGGTTTATCGTCGATAACAATTGGCAGGTAGGTGTACTCACGAGCTTTACCGCCATGCTTTCCTGGAATCTTTGCTCTACCGTCGCGGCCATTTGCAATAATGGCGGCAATAGCATTTTGATCAACTAGAGATTCAATCATCTCTCCAATATCACTTTGTAGATTTATCAGTAATTGACGAATCTCATCGGCATTGGAATAAATAATCTCTTTCCATAGATTTTCATCTGAAGCCGCTATCCGAGTCGTATCGCGAAGTCCTGCACCAGCAAGTTCAAGCCAATGATCAGGGGTTCCATGAAGTTGGATGGCAAGCAGCGTCGAGGCAATCTGTGGGAGATGAGAAATCCGAGCAACGGCAGAGTCATGCTCGGCAGCATCCATCTCAACAACTGTGGCACCAAGCTCTGCAATGAGCTCCTTGACAAGAGATATCGCCTCTACTCCACTCTCAGAGCTCGGAGTGATGATCCAACTTCTTGATAGAAAGAGATCCCCTCTTGCCGACTCAGCTCCCCCCACCTCACGTCCGGCCATGGGATGGGTAGCAACGAAGGAACTCAAAGGCAAAGAAGATGCCTTAACTTTTAGTATAGGTTCAGTTTTAACACTACAAACATCCATAAATATAGAGTTAGGGTTTAGTCGATATTGACTCTCTATGACTTCGGAGAGCGCCTTCAATGGCGTTGCAAATATAACTAGTTGGGGTTGGGCGATTTCTACCGATCCCGTCAAATCTCGAGCTAAAGCCAATGTCGCAGTATCAATATCAACCATTTCGACTGGGATATTTTTAGCGGCTAGTGCCAAACCGATTGAGGTACCAATCAACCCAGCTCCCACGATGCGAACAGATCGCAACATCTACTGAGCGATATCTCGTCTAAGGGCTGCTGCTCCATGCAAGTAGATATGAACAATTTCTTCATGGCTCTTTGTGCTCTCAACATGGAGCATGGCTCTAATTACCCTGTTAAGAGCTCCTGGTACATCAACTTCAACGGAGCCGATTAAAGGCACAGAGGCAAATCCAATCTCCCGGCAGGCAGCGGCTGGAAAAGCTGAATCGAGATCCTTCGTAGATGTGAAGAAAACCGAGATCACATCCGCAGGCTTGAGTTCATTTGCCGTAAGGATCGCAGAGATTAACTCTTTAACCCCCGAGCCGATTACTTCAGGCGTATTTGCGCTCAATTGAATGGCGCCTCGAATAGCTCTGATAGTCATGGGATAAGGGTACCTTTCTTGGTCACTTTTTTACTCAAAATTAAATATTACTATGCCCACTTACAGACATATCGATAAACCCTTTTTACTACTTTGCCTTCCAAATACTTTTGTTTTTGATCATCACGCTCGTTAATCAAGATTATCGATATATTGATAAACAAAGAGTATTTCACGCTTCGGGTTTATCGATAAATTGCCAATCTTTTCGTAATATCGATAAATCTGTATATCCTTAAATTAGATTCGTGTCGATTTATCGTTAAGCCGTTATAACCCTAAAACGTTACGTAGATTTGTTAATTCTCCAGAATTCAGATTTCTCCATCGCCCTTCTGGAGTATCGCCAAGAGAGATCGGTCCAAAGTTTGTTCGAATCAATCTCAGGACCCGGACATCGACCGCCTCCATTAACCGACGGATAATGTGATACCTACCTTCATGGATTGACACTTCAAGCCATGTCGGTGAGAGCTCCTTATAAGTGAGCACCCGTCCCATTCCATCTTCTAATTCAATGCCTTTGAGGAGGATTTTGTCGATTCCAACTGGCAGCTTGCCTTCATGCTCAATGATGTACGTCTTCTCTAATCCAAAAGAGGGGTGAGTAGCACGAAAAGTTAAATCTCCATCATTTGTTAGAAGGATTAGGCCCTCGGAGTCCTTATCTAAACGGCCAACGTGGAAGAGTCTCTCTTTTCGCAGATCTATGAAATCACTCAATGACGGTCGCCCATCTGGATCGTACATAGTAGACAAAACACCTTTAGGTTTATGAAGTACTAAATAACTCTTAGACATAGAACGAGTAATTGTCTCACCATCAACCATGACTTCACTTAACTCCGGGTCAAATTTAGAGCCCATCTCCCGTATTATGAGTCCATTGACAGAAACGCGGCCAGATTCAATTAACTCATCAGCTCCGCGACGGCTTGTAATTCCAGCATCTGCGATTATCTTGTTAAGGCGCATTTGGCCCATGGCTATCCTCCCGACAGTCAGGTGAGAAGGGTAGCGCGAAGTTTAGTCAGTTAGCGAATCGAGGATCTCGTCAAGCCCATCAAGGTTAGGAAGATATGGAGCTAGCGCAGGCAGATCCTCCAGCGAGTTAAGACCCAAACGCTCTAGGAAGTAGCTGGTCGTTTTGTAGAGGATCGCACCAGTTTCATGCTCAATCCCCGACTCCTCCACTAATCCTCGGGTAATCAATGTCTTCATCACAGCCTCAACATTCACGCCTCGAATAGCAGAAACCCGCGCCCTGGAGACTGGCTGACGGTAAGCGATGACTGAAAGAGTCTCCAGAGCAGCTTGGGTTAACCGTGATTGTTGGCCATCGAGAACAAACTTCTCGACGACTGCACTGAACTCTGGATCACTATAGAAGCGCCATCCCCCATTGACTTTGCGTAGACAAAATCCACGTTCGCCGTAAGTGGTCTCGAGATGGGCAATCGCCGTTTCGATCTCTTCTACCGGCTTTTCAAGAACTTGTGCGAGCGTAATCTCCGAAACAGGCTCATCTACGACCATCAAAATAGCTTCGATCGAACGTTCAACTTCTAGATTAGACATTGGTACTACCTTCTGTTGGCTCATCATCTTCTAAAACAACTGGGATATCGAACTCGTCAGTGATCTCGACTTCACCGGAGTCCGATCCGGTCCAACTGATCTGCAGTTCTCCAAGGGCAATTACTTGATCAAAGCGCAAAACTCCCTGACGATAAAGATCGAGGAGCGCTAAAAAACGGGCAACAATCACTAAAGTATTGTCGGCATCCGAGATTAAATTTCTAAAACTCATGCTCCTTGAGCGACGTAAAGCCTCAACCACTAGTCGAGACTCTTCGGCAACGCTTACCAGTGGGAGATGCAGATGCTCAACGCTGACAAGAGGTGCAACCTTGGGAGTCAATACGCGCTCAGCAATGGCAGCAAAGCGTTGTGCGCCGACGCCAATCAAGACCTCCGGAAGCAGGGCGCTTAAAGTTGGATCTAGCGCTACTACGCGTGGGAAAAACTTATCAGAGAGTGAAATTCGTTCATTAAAAGTAGCGGCTATCTCTTTGAAAGCTCGGTATTGAAGCAAACGCGCGAAGAGAATATCGCGGGCTTCCAACAATGCCAGGTCTTCCTCATCATCGACTTCACCACTAGGCAGAAGTCTCGCCGCTTTTAGGTCTAATAGGGTCGCGGCGACTACAAGGAACTCAGTTGCCTGATCAAGACGCCAACCCTCTCCTGAGGCCTCTAAAGCCCTAATAAAGGCTATAAATTCATCTGTAACAAGGCTGAGGGAGATTTCGGTGATGTCCATCTTGTGGCGTGAGATGAGCTGAAGTAAGAGATCAAAGGGGCCGTCGAAGTTTTCCAGGTGCACCGAAAATGCACCTGATACAGCATTAACATCCCTTGATTCTTCGACCGATAAATCCATGGCGTCACCTTACTTCACAGTTGCCCCTGTTATTGGTAACGCGTAGGCTCGCGCGCATAGGCCTAAAAGGAGGTTTGACGCTTGAACGCTAAATCGACAAATCAAGAAGACGTAGCAACCACGGCAACTCTGCTTGGTAAAACCGCGACAAGTATCCCCGCACCCGCCCCGATTTCTGAGCACGGGTCAGCAAAAATAATTGCAGTTTTTAATCAAAAAGGTGGCGTTGGTAAGACAACCACCACAATCAATTTAGGGGCCTCGCTTGCCGAGCTGGGTCGACGCGTTCTTCTCGTTGATTTCGATCCGCAAGGTGGTTTATCCCTGGGTCTGGGCGTTAACGCACATTCACTGCCGCTTGAACAAACTGTTTACTACGCATTGATGACCCCTACAGCAAACATTGATTCTATTGTTTTGAAATCAGCTGTTCCTGGCCTTGATTTTCTTCCAGCAAACCGAGATTTAGGTACGGCCGAAACAACTTTAGGTGCTGAAATCGGTGGTCAGCAGTATTTGAAGCGCGCTCTGGCTTCACTTCGCGATTACTACGATGTTATTTTAATTGACTGCCAACCGACGATGGGTCAGTTAACGATAAACGCATTAGTTGCTGCAGATGAAGTGATTGTTCCATTGCAATGTGAATACTTTGCCCTTCATGGATTTATCGAACTCAAAGGTAACTTGGACAAAGTTAAAAATTTCTTGAATCCAAATCTTCGTCTCATTGGAATTTTGGCAACAATGTATGACAAAAAAACTTCACACAATCGCCAAGTGCTAGAACGAATCTTGGAGCAGTTTCCGGCCGATGTATTTGAAACGATTATCGCAAAGACAATCCGCTTTCCTGAAACAACTGTTGTCGGTGAGCCAATCACGACGTATGCAACAACTTCAGGTGGCGCAGCTTCTTACCGCCGTTTAGCACGCGAACTAATTGCCCGAGGAGGCGCACGATGACACGTAGAGCAAATCTTCCTGGAGCCGACGAACTTTTTCGCTCCACTTCTCCAGCTTTAACTGCTGTACCTGCACAAAGTGAAACACCAGCTCAATTGGTTCCGCCGGCCATAGCAACACCAAAAACCGCCTCAAATAAAAAAGGCGTCCGCACTATTGCTAGGCGACGTGTAACGACAGTTGATCGTTCTCCGTCTGGGCGCGAACGCCATGATGAAAAAATTACTGTCTACCTGTCCCCTGATGAACTCTTTGATTTAGACCAAGCTCGTTTACAACTTCGCGGTGATTTAGGTTTGGCAGTAGATCGTGGCCGTATAGTTCGCGAATCAATTGCTGTAATCATTGCCGACTTAGAAGCAAAGGGGGATCAAAGCATTCTGGCCCGCAGACTTCGCGGTTTATAAATCTATCCTCTAGCTCTAGGGTGCGCTAAAGAATAACTTTCTCGAACTTTGTCAATTGTAATTAATGTATAAATCTGTGTTGTTGTAACAGAAGCGTGGCCAAGAAGTTCTTGAACAACACGGATATCTGCTCCTCCATCGAGTAAATGAGTCGCATAAGAGTGCCGAAATACGTGCGGTGAAACATGCTCCGTAATTCCGGCATCCTTTGCTGCTCGAAGCACAATATTCCATGCACTTTGGCGTGTGATTCGCCCACCACGTGAATTTAGAAATAAAGCTGAATTTGCTTTTGTGCTCTTGGATGCTAACCCCGGTCTCGTGCGAATGAGGTAATCATTAATCGCTTTGGCTGCAAAACTTCCGAGAGGAACTATGCGCTCCTTAGAGCCTTTACCTCGTAATTTAATCGTCGTGATTACTCCATCGTTACTGTCAACCGTATTTATATCGCCAAGATTGATACCAATGAGTTCACTAACACGAGCTCCACTACTGTATAAAAGTTCAATCATCGTCTGATCTCGAAGTGTAATTGGATCGCTTTCTCGATAAGCAGCATTGATCATGGACATGATTGCATCAATAGATAAAGCTTTCGGTAATCTGCGTTTGGATGTACTAGGTTGCATTTCTAGGGTTGGATTTGGTAATCCATATTCCAACAAAGCATGTTTAAAAAAGGATCTAAGGGTCGAATCAATGCGATTAATGCTCGATACCGAAAGTCCAGCCTCTTTGAGAGAAATCTCAAATTCAGTAATTATCGCTGGGGTAATTTGATGCAGCGTTATCCCACTAAGGAACTCACCAAACTTACTTAAATCACGACGGTAAGCCGAAAGTGTGTTAGTAGCCAGTCCTCGTTCAATAGTTAGATGATTTAAAAAAGATGAAACAGTAGTATCAAAATTCAACGCTTGCATATCCGTGAGCTTTGGCTACAGCTGAGTAATAAATAGCTCCATCATGGACATTGAGACCTTTTGCAAGATTTTCATCCGCCTTGCATGCATCGCGCCAACCAAGATTTGCAATGGACAGTGCATAAGGCAAGGTCGCATTTGTTAAGGCATATGTTGATGCCACTGGTACGGCCCCTGGCATATTTGCTACACAGTAAAAAATCGAATCATGTACACGATACGTAGGTTCAGCATGCGTTGTAGCTCTTGAATCTTCAAAGCATCCGCCTTGATCTATTGCAATATCAACCAAAACAGAACCAGATTTCATCTCTTTGACCAAAGCATTTGAAACCAATTTCGGTGCTTTCGCACCATGCACTAATACTGCGCCAATTACTAAATCGGCCCCCTTAGCTTCGCGTTCAATTGCATGTTTAGAGGCCGTCAAGGTTTTAATCCGTCCACCATAAACGGTATCGATATATTGCAGACGATTAACTGATTTATCAATGATTGTTACATCCGCGCCCATTCCCACCGCGATGACTGCGGCGTTCAAACCGGCGACTCCGCCTCCAATGACTAAAACTTTTCCTGGAGCGACTCCGGGTACTCCCCCAAGCAAAACTCCACGACCACCATGAGGTTTTTGAAGTGCTGTTGCTCCAACCTGAGTAGCTAAACGACCAGCAACTTCACTCATCGGAGCAAGTAGAGGAAGTTGGCCGTTGACTTCTACCGTTTCATAAGCAATGGCCGTTGTGCCACTTGCTATCAAGGCATCAGTACAGGATTTAGAGGCTGCAAGATGAAGATAAGTAAAAACAACCTGATCACTTCGTAGTGACGAATATTCACTTTCAATTGGTTCTTTAACTTTGAGTAATAAATTCGCTTTGGCCCATACTTCTTGGGCAGTTGCAACTATTGAAGCACCAACTGCCACAAACTGTTCGTTTGTTATCGCCGAACCTAAACCTGCTCCATCTTCAATAACCACCGTATGGCCCGCTGCTACAAATTCGGAGACACCTTCGGGTGTAATTGCTACGCGAGATTCGTGGACTTTAATTTCCTTTGGGACTCCAACGATCATTTACTTACCTTTCGCTGTTACCGCCGCTTTTATAAGAGCTACAAAGAGCGGATGAGGCTTGGTTGGTCGAGAGCGAAGCTCGGGGTGAGCTTGTGTTCCTACGTAGTAAGGATGCACCTCGGCGGGCAGTTCTACAAACTCGACCAAGTCTCGCTCTTTGAACATACCTGAAAAAACTAATCCAGCCTCTGCGATTTGCCCGCGATATTGATTATTGACTTCATATCGATGTCGGTGACGCTCTGAAATTTCTAAAGAGTCATAAGCGTGGGCAACTACAGATCCAGGCAATAAATCTGATTTATACAGACCAAGACGCATTGTCCCGCCCATATCACCATCACCATCAACGACATGTTTTTGATCATCCATAGTTGCAATTACCGGTGTTCCTGAATCTGAAAACTCAGCTGAAATTGCATCGGAAATTCCAGCAAGATTACGCGCGGCGTCTATCACCATGCATTGCAAACCTAAACAAAGCCCCAAAGTTGGAATCTTGTTTTCACGAGTGAATCTCAAAGCTCCAACTTTTCCTTCAATACCTCGAATACCAAAACCGCCCGGAACAACTATCGCGTCTAGGCCTTTGAGATGTTTCTCCGCTCCTTGTGCACTTTCACATTCGTCACTGGGGATCCAAACAATTTCAATCTTGGCTTCATTTGCAAAGCCACCGGCGCGCAATGCTTCTGACACTGAGAGATAAGCATCTGGAAGATCAACGTACTTACCTACTAGGCCAACGCGAATCTGATGTTTTGGGTGGTGCACTTTTTCAAGTAAAGCATCCCATTCGCCCCATACAACCTCGTGACCACCTAGATCCAAACGTTTGACAACGTATGAATCCAATCCCTCTGAGTGTAAAACTTTAGGGATGTCATAAATTGAAGGAGCATCCATTGCGGCAACAACAGCCTCAAAATCAACGTCACACATAAGCGAAATCTTTTTCTTAACAGCTAATGGAATTTCGCGATCAGAGCGTAAAACAATCGCATCTGGTGCGATACCGATGCTACGCAAGGCGGCAACCGAGTGCTGAGTTGGCTTTGTTTTCAACTCCCCAGATGGGCCAATGTAGGGAACCAAAGAAATATGTAAATAGAAAACATTGTCGCGGCCGACTTCCTGGCGAATCTGACGAATCGCTTCGAGAAATGGTTGTGACTCGATATCTCCAACAGTTCCGCCCACTTCAGTGATCACAACATCAATATCTGGAGCCGCCATCGCGCGAATTCGCTCTTTAATTTCATTTGTAATATGTGGAATTACTTGAACAGTTTCGCCTAAATATTCACCTCGGCGTTCGCGTGCAATAACGCGCGAATAAACCTGACCAGTTGTTACGTTAGCCGATCCATGCAGATTGGTATCTAGAAAACGTTCGTAGTGCCCGATATCCAAATCCGTCTCAGAGCCATCATCAGTAACAAATACCTCACCATGTTGGAAGGGATTCATAGTGCCTGGGTCGACATTGAGATAGGGATCGAGCTTTTGCATCGTCACTCGAATACCGCGGGCTACTAACAACCTGCCGAGTGAAGAGGCGGTGAGTCCTTTGCCGAGTGAAGAGGCGACTCCGCCAGTTACGAATAAATGCTTAGTTACATGAGGTTGGCCCATGGGAGACGAACCTATCATTGCTTTGCCTAGCGGGCCGACAATGGAAGCTCGAGAAGTTCAGTGGCGTGTTCACGGGCGCTTGAAGAGCTTTCCATACCTGCCAACATGCGAGCAATCTCTTCAACTCGCTGGCTATCACGAACTTTTGTGACATTGCTTTCAGTTACTGAGCCATCTGAGTTTTTAGTCACGACAAAGTGAGAGTCTGCCCACGCAGCAACTTGTGGCAAATGCGTAACAACAATTACCTGAGCATGTTTTGATAAAGCATGAAGACGTCGACCAACTTCAATTGCCGCCTTTCCACCAACACCCGCATCGACTTCATCAAATACATAGGTGCCGACTGGATGTGTGGAGGCTAAAACAACTTCTAATGCCAACATTACTCGTGACATCTCCCCACCACTTGCACCTTTGGCTAATGCGACAAGTGGCCCATCTTTGTGAGATTGAATTAACATTGAAACATCATCACAACCAAGAGCAGTAAAATCTGACTCCTTAAGTGAAGTGTAATTCGCACTTGAGACCACTACATGAAATGAAGTGTGTGGCATTGAAAGTTGCTGAATTTCAATCGTAACGGCGGTAGAAAGTGCGAGTGCGTTTTCAGTGCGGATTTTGGTGAGATCTTGTGCGGCTTTAACTAAAACCTTCTTAAGCGATTTTAGTTCTTCCTCTAACTCTTTTAACCTTTCATCGCCACCCTCCAAATCAGCAATTGCATTTTTAGAGCCTTCGTAACGTTCTATTAAGAGATTCACTTCATCATCAGAGCTTTGTGAACCGCCGTATTTCTTAATCAAGGAGTTAATCTCGGCCTTACGCGAGTTTAAATAATCCAATCGCGATGGATCGGCCTCTAAGTTAGACAGGTAGGATGAAAGTGAGCTTTTGGCATCATCTACAAGAAAGAACGCTTCACTTATCTTTTGATACAAATCTTCAACCTGGGGATCTTTGGCTCGGGTGGAATCCAGTGCTTTACGGGCTATCCCTAATGTAGTAAGTGATCCCGCATCTTCTTCCTCAATTGCAGTTGTAGCCATTTGAGTTGAAATGCGCAAATCTTCAACATTTGATAAACGAGCGATCTCAGTCGAAATATCTATAAGTTCATTGCGTTCGAGCTTGAGTTTTCCCATTATCTGTGCAAATTCACGTATTTCCTTCAACTGCGCATCTCTAGAGTCAACGCTCTTTCTCATCGCAGCGATTCTCTCCTTTAATTCGTGATAGCTACGCAACTTCTCTTGATATAAATTTAACGTTAACCGAAGTTTTGAACCTGCGAATCGATCTAGGAGCTCGCGCTGTTTTGCTGCTTTTGTCATATTTAAATTCGCCGCTTGTGCATGAACCTCTACAAGGTTTTCACTTGCAGAAACTAGCAAGCTAGCCGGGACAGATATCGAATTACTGGTCGCTTTACTTTTTCCATCTACATTTACCGTACGGGTTAAAATAAGTTCGCCATCCTCAACAGACAAGCCTGCCTCTTCAAAGGATTCGGCAAGGTCAGAAGGAATTGAAAAGCGACCGCTGGCGATTAACCGTTCGCTCCCTGTTCGCACTAAAGTGCTATCACTTTTGCCACCTAGTATTAAATTAAGCGCAGTTAGAATCATCGTTTTACCCGCACCCGTTTCACCAGTTAAAACGGTAAGGCCCGGTGATATTTCAAGAGTTGAGTGTTCGATGACTCCGATGGAGCGAATAGTTATCTCTTCTAGGAAAGTTCGATCACTCACCGCGCCAGCCTTCAACGGGAAGTTTAAACTTTGCAACTAAACGATCGCTAAACACAGTGTTTGTTAAGTGGGCTAATCGGACTACGTGATCATCTTTAGTTATATGAACTCGATCGCCCTCTTGCAAAAAGGTTTTACGCAAAGAATCGGCCGATAAGACCGCCTCTGGTGAATCTACACGCACAACTATCTCTGACTGTGGAGAAATAACCAATGGACGCGAGAACAAAGCATGTGCTGAGATTGGCAGGACTACTAATGCATCGACCTCAGGCCACACGATGGGTCCGCCTGCAGAGAATGCGTAAGCAGTAGATCCGGTAGGTGTTGAACAGATCAAACCATCACAACCCCATCTGGAGATTGGACGTCCATCAATTTCAAGAAAGAGTTCGACCATTGTGGACTGTTCGCGTTCAACAGTTACTTCATTTAGCGCCCATCCCTCTGAGACGATCTCGCCATCGCGCTTAACTGCGTATTGTAAAACCATACGTGAATCAATGACATACGTCTTACTTGTAATCGCAGAAACAATCGTTTCTAACGGAGGCTTTTCTACTTCAGCCAGAAAGCCTACATGCCCTAAATTCACGCCCAGCAATGGAATTTGCTGCTCTCGAGTGACTTCCGCAGCACGTAACATTGTACCGTCTCCCCCAAGCACGACTGCTACTTCTAGGGTTGGTAACGATTCAACATCACATTTAACCAGGCCCCAGATATTTACATCAGAAATCGTAAAGAGAGAAAACCCAGCTGCAATAAAATCATTAGTAAGGGCTGTTGCTGCATTAACTGCCTCTTCTCGCGAAGGGTTGCAGACAATTAACAGGTTGCGTCCGCTCACTTATTGAGGTCCAATCGCAATTGCCTGGTCAAGTGCTCCATGATCAATTTCGGGAGATCCTCTGCGTAGCCATAGGAAATATTCCACATTTCCAGCTGGACCAGGTAACGGACTCGCGGCAATTCCAAGAGTTCCAAGTCCAACATCATATGCAGAGTCTGCAACATCTACCACTGCTGATTTTCGTAATGCAGGATCACGAACAACTCCACCAGCTCCCAATTTCTCACGACCAACCTCAAACTGCGGTTTTACCATCACTACAAAATCGGCATCAGAGTTAGATACTGCGGCTAGTGCAGGCAGAACTAGGGTCAACGAGATGAATGAAAGATCGGCGACTACAAGATCTATGGGATCCCCAATAACATCACCAGTTAAGTGACGAATATTAGTTCGATCATGAACGGTTACACGTGGGTCCTGACGAAGTTCCCACGCTAATTGCCCGTATCCAACATCAACGGCTACAACATGTCCGGCTCCGCGGCGAAGCAAGACATCGGTAAATCCACCAGTTGATGCACCTGCATCAAGGCAACGTTTTCCTTCTACAACTACACCTGTGAAGACATCTAGTGCACCTGCTAATTTGTGGCCGCCACGGGAAACGAAGTCATCGCGCTTACCATGAAGTTTTATTGAAGTTTCGGCATCAACCATTGTTGCTGGCTTAGAGGCAGGTATTCCATTAACAAGTACTGAACGCGCCTCAATTAAATCCGATGCATGCTCGCGCGAACGTGCAAGTTCACGGCGCACTAACTCTGCATCAAGACGAATCTTCATCGCTATTACTTATAGCCCATCGATTGAAGAAAGTGCGATGGAAAGCTTTTGATGAATTTGCTCGAAACGATCGCCATGATCATTAACTTCCATTGCATCAATTTCAGCTAACTCGCTACGAATCTCTTCAACTAAATTTTCACCTTGTGTGTGCTCAGAAGAGGTCGTCATTACTTGCTCGCTTTCTTTGCTGAAGTTTTCTTAACTGCACTCTTCTTAGGCGTTGACTTCTCAGATGTTGATTTCTTAGAAGCGCTCTTCTTCGCAGTGGCTTTATTGGTTGCTTTGGCTGGAGTTGAACTACCCATTTTCAAACGGGCAACCTCTTCCTTCAATGCTTCAAATTCGCCGCGCTTAACAAATCCCATCTTTGAGACCGAACGTTCAACCTCATCTTCAATTTTGATTTTTAGAGCTTCTCCGCCTTCGCGCAACCATTGATTAACAGATGCAGCGACCTCTGAGGCGTTCTTTTCCTCAGTTACTTTATTGAGATAAGTTCGCAAAGTTGAAAAAATGTCATTAGCCATAGGCGTTAGCCTACCTAAATTCGTGAAATCTCAATCGCTTCTACCTGCCAACGACTTGCAAGGCCTGTGGCACCGCGCCAAAATCTGCGGTGGATCGCCCCAGATATTTCAACCCATTCATCTGAATGAAGGGTTAAGGCCGTTCTGCGAGCTTTAGCGCTCCATGCCGCAATATCAAGGGTATCGACGCCATCACGCTTTTCTCGGCTCACTATTACTCTGAATTCAACTACCTTATCCCCTGACGGTAGTACTTTCTCTACGGCATCTGCTGACACACGTCCTCGCAACAACAGATCGTTGAGTGAGAAATCCTCTTCGATATCATCTGCCGCAACCTTCTTTTTTGGTGCATTTTTTACAACCATTGTGCATCTCATCTCTACTGTGAATGGATGCTAAATAATTAACTGTGCAACCGACACTTAACTCTAGAGAAAGTAAAGCCTGTGTAAAGAGTATTTATAGAGCGCGTTCGGCAGCATCCGTAAACTCTTCGCCATCAATAGCGGCGCATTTTGCAAACCACTCTTTCGCTTCAACTCTTCGCCCCGCCGCATCTAAGGCGTCGGCGTAGGCATATCGCAAGCGAACTGCCCACTCTTCCACTTCATTTTTTAACTCTTTACAGGTCAACGTAACAACTGCTGCATCGAACTCACCGAGATCGCGTCGAGCACCTGATGCAACAATGCGCATCTCAATCTCTTCTGGTTTTGCTAATCTTTTAACCTCTGCAGAACCCGCTAAATTCAAGGCTTTTAGAGGATTTCCAAGTCCGCGCTCACAATCTGCCATCACAGGCCACATTGAAACATCTCCCGAAATTCGATGCGACGCACGAAGTTCCTTCAATGCAATCTCGTAATACCCTGCCCGATAGGCGGCATACCCAGCCGATTCACGAACAACTGCCAAACGACCTGCATGGTGTGCTGCAGCGACTCCATGTTTATGTGCGCGTTGCGGATCATCTTCGGCATATAAATTTACGCATGCTAAATGTCGTGCTACTACTTTTGCATTTTCAGCAGATAAAGATAAGAGTTCTGCACGAAGAGATTTATCGAGCTCTTCCCCAGTTATCTCCTCTGGAATATCAGGCTCAAAAATACGTGGACGCAAACGCGATTGATCTCTATCAATAGGTGCTGGACGAGCTCCACGCGGATCGGAACCATCGCGTGTTTGGCGCGGTGCACCGGGGCGTGCACTTGATCCGCCACGTGCCGGTAAATCCTCACGTCGACGCTGTGAATTTGGACCAGTGGCTTTTCTTTCGCCACTTGATGGGCGCGATGAGGCGTCTGAAGTACCTGAAGGTCGCGAAGAAGAACGCGCATTTGTTGGACGATCAGATGGTGGACGTGAGTTTCTACGCTCTTCCATTTCGATCTCCTTTTTAATTATGTCTAAATTCTCATTGCCAAGATTACTTCACGTAGAAATAAAAAAGGGGCGCTCGTTAAAGCGCCCCTTTTTATAAAAGAAGTCCGGC
>JBAXIC010000005.1:0-56423 GCA_037138575.1 Actinomycetes bacterium | reverse complement strand
GCGACCTGAACCTTGGCAAGGTTCCGCGCTACCAACTGCGCTACGTCCGCGAGGATGCGAAATCTATCGTAGGTGAGGCCATTGCGCCAAAGTGGGATTCCAAAGGCTAGCGTTGGCCTGTGAATTCATCGGAGAATGCGCCTATTTTTTGGATGAATGGGCGATTGGCTACAGGGCTTTCGCAGATTTCTCATGATCCTAAATCACTAGATGACGGGGGATTCTGGGCAGTCTCCACGGATTTTGAAGGTGCATTTACTGCTGCGCGTTTTGATCATGTGATTGAAGCTCAGTTCCCAACATTTACTTGGCAGAAAATTAACGACACGTGGAAGAGTAGTTTTGATGAAGAAAACTATATTCAATATGTAAAACGTATTCAGGAGTTGATTGCACAAGGTTGGGTCTATCAAGTAAATGCCTGCCGTGAAATATCCGTAGATGTTGATGCAGTGAATCTTCGAGGCTTATTTAGCGAAATTATTAAAAATAATCCGGCGCCGTGGGCAAGTTATCTTGAGATTCCTGGAATAAATATCGCTTCAGCTTCTCCTGAACTTTTCTTAAAGAGAATGGGAAGCCGTGTACGAACTTCTCCTATAAAGGGAACCGCACCAGTTGGAACACAGGAGTTTGGTTTTAAAGATCGTGCCGAAAATGTGATGATTGTGGATTTGATGCGTAATGATTTCGGACAGATTTGTAAAAGTGGCACCGTTACTGTTCCGCGTTTGCTTTCGACCGAAAATCACCCTGGATTAGTGCACTTAGTTTCAGATATTGAAGGCGAACTGCATGAGGATATTACTTGGGCGGAGATACTTAATTTGCTGAGTCCACCGGGATCAATTAGCGGAGCTCCCAAATCTTCTGCTGTATCAGTCATTCAAGAGAATGAATCTACACGCGGACCATACTGTGGTGCGCTTGGTTGGGTTCAAGGTGATAGATGTGAATTATCTGTTGCAATTCGCATCTTTTACAAAAATGACAAATTACGTTTTGGAACTGGGGCTGGAATTACATGGGCTAGCAATCCAAAAGATGAATGGGAAGAGACTCAATTAAAAGCCCGTAAATTAATTTCAATCGCCGGTGGCCAGTTATGAAAGTAATCTTTAATGGCGAGCTGGTAGAGATTGCTGATTCGCCCTCGTCGCAAAGTGGTTGGCTTCCGGGTGAAGGAATATTCGAAACTATTAAGACAGTTGAGAATGTGCCGTATGCATTAGATCGCCATCTAAACAGAGCGCAGGTAAGTGCTAAAAGCCTTGGAATTCAGATCCCAATAATCGAGAACGTGAAACAAGCCGTAGACACTCTTTTTGAGGCGGTTTCACACCCTTCTGGGTTATTGAGAATCTCATTTTCCAAGCAATCCAATTGGTTAGCAGTTCACCTTCCATATGCAAACTCTGAAAAAGCGTTAAATCTTCGGATCCACCCGCAGCGATTGGTGGGGGATCTGCATAAGAAATTTCCATATGAATCTCGACTTGAAATCATGAATCAATCCAAAATCGCTGGTTTTGACGATGGGCTCGTGGTAAATCCCAAGGGCCATATCTGCGAAGGCTCGGTAACTAATCTCATTGTTCAGATTAAAAATCAATGGTTGACACCGCCAGTCAATGATGGATTATTGCCGGGAATCATGCGAGAACTCTTGGTTGCAAAAGAAATTGTTAGGGTCCAATCAATCCCGCTTTCGCAATTACCTGAAATAACTTCAGGTTTTCTACTCAGCTCTTTGCGCATTGCACAACCTATTTCTTCAATCGAGAGCCATCAATTGCAGGTTTCACACGCCTTTGGTCAGGAAATCCAAGCGTTGGTAGTTAAGTATTCGCTAGGCTAGGCGCATGATTCAGGTAACCGTTGATGGCAGTACTCGCACTATCGAGGCCGATCAGCGCCCCACCCATCTCTTTTCTGAAAACAAGGAGATAGTCGTTTGTCGCATCAATGGAGCTTTGCGTGATTTGTGGACAGATTTAAATGAAGGCGATGTTGTTGAATCCGTAAGCATAAATTCGCCAGATGGTTTGTTTGTTTTGCGCCATTCAACTGCGCACGTGATGGCCCAAGCCGTTCAAGAGGTATTTGCTGATACTAAGTTAGGTATTGGTCCACCTATCAAAGATGGTTTTTATTACGACTTTGATCCAACGACTCCATTTAATCCTGATGATTTAATAAAGATTGAAAGCGTTATGCGCAAGATTGTTAAGGATGGACAACGTTTTCGTCGTCGTGTTGTCACTGAATCCGAAGCGCTTGCCGAACTTTCTCACGAGCCATATAAATGCGAACTAATCGGAATAAAAGGTCCCGCAGGAGAAGAAGCAAGCGTTGAAGTAGGTGGCTCAGAACTGACGATCTATGACAACTTAGGTCGCGATGGAAATTCAGTGTGGAGCGATCTTTGTCGAGGTCCACATCTTGCATCTACCAAGTTAATTCCTGCCTTTAAATTAATGCGAAGCGCCGCGGCCTATTGGCGTGGCTCAGAAAAGAATCCGATGCTGCAACGAATTTATGGAACAGCTTGGCCGTCACAGGATGAACTAAACGCCCACCTTGAACTTCTTGCCGAGGCAGAGAAACGCGATCATCGCCGTTTAGGAACCGAGTTAGACCTATTCTCATTTCCGGAAGAGATTGGTTCTGGTTTAGCTGTTTTCCATCCCAAAGGCGGAATCATTCGCCGAGCGATGGAAGATTATTCACGCAAACGTCATGAAGAAGAAGATTATGAGTTTGTTTATTCACCACATTTAACTAAGGCTGCGCTTTTTGAAAAATCGGGTCACCTTGACTGGTACTCAGAGGGAATGTATCCACCGATGATCATGGACGAAGAGCTCCATGCCGATGGAACAATCAAAAAACCTGGCCAGCAGTACTACATGAAGCCAATGAACTGTCCTTTTCACAATTTAATTTTCCAGGCCCGCCAACGTTCATATCGTGAGCTTCCTTTACGTCTTTTCGAGTTCGGAACCGTGTATCGATATGAAAAATCCGGGGTCCTGCATGGCATTACTCGCGCCCGTGGATTTACCCAAGATGATGCCCATATCTACTGCACTAAAGAGCAGATGGCCGATGAACTGGATTCATTATTAACCTTCGTTCTTAATTTGCTTCGTGACTACGGTTTAAATGATTTTTACCTAGAACTTTCTACCAAGAATCCCGAAAAGTTCGTAGGCGATGATGCAGATTGGGAAGAGGCAACTGAAACTTTACGCAAGGCAGCAGTTGCTCAAAATCTAGAACTTGTTCTCGATGAAGGTGGCGCTGCGTTTTACGGTCCGAAGATTTCAGTTCAAGCTAAAGACGCTATTGGTCGCACATGGCAGATGTCGACGATTCAAGTTGATTTCCAACTTCCACAACGCTTCGAACTTGAGTACTCAGCCGCCGATGGAACCCGCCAACGCCCAGTGATGATTCACCGTGCACTTTTTGGTTCCATCGAACGTTTTTTTGGTGTACTTACTGAGCATTATTCAGGGGCGTTTCCACCATGGCTTGCACCAGTGCAGGCAGTTGGAATCCCAGTTGCTGAAGCATTTGCAGATTATTTATCTGATGTCATTAAGCAGATGCGCAGTGCCGGAATCCGTGCCGAACTCGATTCATCCGATGATCGCATGCAGAAAAAAGTGCGCAATGCACAGATGCAGAAAATTCCATTTATGGTTATCGCTGGTGAAGAAGATATGGCGGCCGGGGCTGTTTCATTCCGTTATCGCAACGGTGAGCAGAAGAATGGGATTCCAGTTGCGCAAGCGATTGCCGAGATTCAAAAAGTAGTCTCAGAACGCACTCAGGTTTAATCCATGGTTATCGATGGTGCGGGCATGCCTGATGCTTGGCAGAGATTATGGACTCCGCACCGCCTTGAATATTTACGTGGCGAGAACCGTCCTTTGGCTGACAATGAAGTTGCCTGTCCTTTTTGTCGAATTCCATCGTTAGATGATCAAGAAGGATTAATAGTTCACCGCGGAGCAACAGCTTTTGTCGTAATGAATCTTTACCCATACAACCCGGGTCATCTCCTAGTGTGCGCTTACAGACATCTTGCTGATCTCACTGATTTGACGCACGAAGAGCGCGATGAAATTACCGAGCTAACTGCTCACGCAATGACCACAATCCGAAAAGTGTCATCACCTGATGGTTTTAACCTTGGAATGAATCAAGGCGCGATTTCTGGTGCAGGTGTAGCCGAACATATTCATCAACACATTGTTCCGCGATGGAGTGGCGATGCTAATTTCATGCCGATCATTGGCAAAACTAAAGTACTGCCACAACTTCTTACAGTTACAAGAGATGAAATTAGCGCAGCTTGGTAATTACTTTTTCAGCTGGTTCAAATATGAAATAACGATATCAACCCCTAAGCCCTTATCTATCCAAAGAGGAATAGCAGGAAATAAAACGCCAGCAGAAAATGCATCTTCACCCATTGAAGTCACCAGTTCCAAATATTCATCGCGAAACTCTTGAACCAAAACTTCATGCTCGGCTTCACTATTAGTTCGTGTGGGTGGTTCAGTCGAGTAATCAATGATCATCATGTCGTTGAGTGAAATGAGTGCACGAGGTAACCCATCGTCGTCATGTAGTACTAAGTATGGTGTTGCAATCTGATCAAAGACGCGGTTGGCAAGCATGACCGCATCATCAAAATCTCCAACATCTTTTTCTAGATCGGTAACAACCACTATTCGTGGAACAAGATATTCATCAAATGCCTGCCATAAATCAATGGTGGCTTGATCGATTCCAGTATTTGGATTGATAGCAAATATTGCGCAATCAATCTGCGACGAAATCTCGTGGCTCGATGTAGCACCGAAGACCTTCGCAACAGCATCTAAGTGGGCGCTTTCATGGCCAAAGATGGCGAGATTGAGGTCAGATGTGTAATTAGGCACTGGCTCAGCCTACGATGTGCCTTGATGATTAGTCGCTCTTTAAAACCGGCAGTTACGAGATTAATAACACCCGTAGCTTCTTCTGCCCTGCGTATCGGAATCACTCCTAATGCAGTGACTTGGGTAGGAGCTATTGGTGTGGTTTCTTCGGCGCTGCTCTTTTACCCTCGCGGTGATTTCTTTCTTGGAACTGCCGTCATAGCCTTTTTTGCATTGAGCGATCTCTTTGACGGCACCATGGCCAGAATCTCAAAAGCCGGTGCCAGCAAGTGGGGTAGTTTTCTTGATTCAACTATTGATCGTGTTACCGACTCATCAATTCTTTTAGGTGTGTCTATCTACTTAATCGGCAGGAATGATCAATTGAGCATCGTGGTGCTCATAACGTTAGTGACAGGTTTACTTGTTCCATATATTCGCGCAAAGGCTGAAAGTTTTGAAATCGAGTGCACTGGTGGAATTGCAGAACGAACTGAGCGATTAATTATTTCATTGTCTGCAATTGCGCTCCAGGGTTTAGGCGTTCCTTATGTTCTGGCAATTGGTATCTGGCTACTGGCAATTCTTGGTTTAATTACTGTTGTACAGCGTATGTTGATTGTCCGCAGGGCTTTACATTCATGATGGAAAATATTACTGCTTGGGGTTACTTTGCTGCGTGGCGCTTGCTTCGATGGCTTCCTGAAAAATTTGTTTATAAATCTGCTAATAAAGTCGCTGATTATATGGTCGGTAGAAATGGAAAAAGCGTTCAGCGTTTACGCTCTAATTTAGCCAGGACGCAGCCAGGAATAACCCCCTTGGATTTAGACCTACTTATCTATCGGGCTACGCGATCTGCACTGCGTTATTGGTGCGACACATTTAGATTGCCGGACTGGTCAAAAGAACGAATTCTTTCGACCGTAACTTTTAATGATGAATCAATTTTAGATAATGCAATTGCTGCAGGCAATGGAGTTATTGTCACATTGCCCCACTGTGGAAATTATGATCATGCCGCGGCCTATTTCTGCGCAAAAGGCGCGAAACTAGTTACAGTTGCCGAACATCTAAAGCCCGAAAAACTTTTCAAGAAATTTATGCAGTACCGCGCGGATTTTGGAATGGAAGCTTTGCCCCTTGATGGTCGCGTTATTCCTACGCTTATGCAACGTGTGCGTAGTGGATGCGTAATTGCTCTAGCTGCCGACCGTGATTTGTCACGTTCAGGCATTGATGTCATATTCTTTGGAGGTCCCGCACGTATGCCGGCTGGACCTGCGCTGCTAGCTCTTCGAACAGGTGCACCATTCTTGAGTGCATATATTTCATACACTGATAGTGGAATTCATATTGACTTAACTCAAATCGAAATTCCTACAACAGGCAGTGAAAGCGAAAAAGTTCAATTACTCGTTCAAGAATCGGCAGATCATTTTGCTAGAGGCATTAATCAATACCCGCAGGATTGGCACATGATGCAACGTATTTGGGTCGATGGCGACTTCAAGGAGCGCGAGTAATGCTGACGAAGAAACTTAAAATTGGGATCGTTTGTCCTTATGGTTGGGATACGCCAGGGGGAGTACAAAATCACATACGTGATTTAGCCGAATTCCTCATTGCTGCTGGTCATGATGTATCGGTGCTCGCACCGGCAATTGATGAGGAAAAACTTCCAAGTTATGTAGTGAGCGCAGGTAAGCCAATCTCTATTCCATATAACGGGGCAGTAGCTCGAGTTCTATTTGGGCCAATTGCATATGCACGGGTACGCCAATGGATAAGTAATGGCAATTTTGATTTGTTGCATCTTCACGAGCCAGCTATCCCATCGATTTCTTTATTGGCCTGTTGGGCCGCAGAAGGACCGATGGTTGGAACCTTTCACGCAGCTGCCAAGCGGCAAAAAGTAATCTTTGCAATTGGACCGATTCTCGAACCTGCGATTGAAAAATTGAGCGCCCGCATTGCAGTTTCAGAGGCGGCGCGATTAACTCTTACTGATCACCTTGAAACTGATGCTGTTGTAATTCCAAATGGAATCTACGCAACAAGATATGCAGAAGGCGTTGCGCAGGAAAAGTGGCAGGGAAACACAATCGGATTCATCGGCCGATTTGAAGAGCCACGAAAAGGTTTACAAGTATTAGTTGATGCTCTACCAATCATTTCGCGATTTGCGCCAGATGTGAGAGTTCTAGTTGCAGGACCAGGAGACCCTAAGGATGTTGAAAAGCATATTGATCCACAGTTAAGAAAGCGCTTTGAGTTTCTAGGTCGAATTTCTGAGGAAGAAAAAGCAGACTTCATGTCTTCGGTTTCACTTTATGTGGCACCTAATACTGGAGGCGAATCATTTGGAATTATTTTGGCTGAAGCGCTGGCAGGTGGTGCCTGTGTAGTAGCAAGTGATATCCCAGCCTTTGATTCATTGCTTGGCGGTGGAGAATATGGTGCGCTATTTGAATCTGAAAACTCAACTGATCTTGCAAAAGTTGTAATCGATTTGTTGCGCGATGATAGTAAGCGAAATGAACTAGCTGCGGCTGGCAAAGCGCGCTCTGAACTCTTTGATTGGGATGTCGTCGCCGATCAGATTTTCTCGATTTATGAGATGGCGATGGTAGGTAGTGACGGCGTGACCTTAAGTTCTGATAATCGTTCATGGAATCGATTCTTATCACGTGATGAGGAAAAGAAATGAAGACATGGTTAACGATTGGCTTTATATTCCTGCTAGTGCTTTGGTATCTTTCATTTTCAGCCACGCGATTAGATCGACTTCACCATAGAGTGGAAACCAGCTGGGCAAATTTAGACGTGTTGTTGCAAAAGCGTGCAGCTATTGCACTTGAGATTGCTCATAGCGATTTAGCTGATCCTGCCTCCTCTATGTTGCTCACGGGAGCTGCATATCAAGCGCGAGATGCGCAAATAAAGAATCGATCTATGGCTGAAAGTGGATTATCAGGTGCGCTAGGACTTTTGCTTTCAGATGGCTTGGCGCACGCAACAGATTCCGAACAAGCGTTATTACAGGAGCTTTCTGAATTAACGGCCAAAATTAGAATTGCAATTTCAATTCATACCGATGCGGTTTCTTCAACCGTGATGGTTCGAAGGAAGTTACTTGTTCGTACTTTTCGACTTGCCGGTACCGCGCCATTGCCGGTGACATATGAGTTTGAGTCTGATGTTCTTTAAGCGCTTTTTAATTGCGATCCCTCTTGCACTATTTCTCAGTAGTTGCTCCGTTGTATCCAATATTGCTTCAACTATCGTACCGGTAAAAGTTGAACACAATGTTTTGAGCGGTCGAGAAGGCGCAAATGGCCCAGTCTTAGTGGTGAAGATTGATGACACTAATTCAGCGCGTCCACAGATTGCATTAGAAGATGCCGATGTTGTCTATATCGAACAAGTCGAAGGCGGCCTCACTCGATTGGCAGCGGTTTTCTCTTCAATTATTCCGACAAGGGTAGGACCGGTTCGTAGCGCCCGAATTTCAGATATTGATATCGTCCGGCAATACGGACATGCAGCCTTTGCCTATAGCGGTGCACAAAGAAAACTTCTTCCCGTCATTGCCTCTGCTTACTTACAAAACCTAGGTGCACAAACTCAAACTTCAACGATATATACAACCGATCCTGCTCGCACTCCTCCCTATGCAATGGTGCTTCGTGCAGATTTGTTAATGGCTAAAACCATTGAAAAGAACTATCAAATTGATTCGGCAAAATCTGTCGGGTGGAGTTTTGGTGATGCACCTGTTGGTGGAAAACCAACTGAATCTGTAATTCTGCATTGGCCAGCAGCGCGCTATGGCGCAACATGGTCAGCAGCCGATAGCCGCTGGCTGTTAACGCACAATTCAGAAATCAATCTTGCTGAATCAGGAAAAGTGCTTGGCCCATCGACCTTAGTCATCCAAATGCTTTCAATTACTCCATCGGAATATCATGACAAGCTCGGGGGAGTCACGCCATTTTCGCAAACTGTTGGCCATGGCAAGGGATACATTTTGCGCGATGGAAAGAGTTATGACGCCTTCTGGTCCCGTCCAACTGCCGAAGTTGGAACTTCTTGGACCCTGGCCGATGGAAGCGAGATAAAATTTGCACCTGGTCAAGTCTGGGTTGCATTGACTGATACCGAGCCTGATTTCACCTATGTATCTGCGAGCGCGAGTCCGACAAAGACAAAGTAGGATATCCACCTACATCAGCGAAGGTGAGTAATCAGCAATGTCAGAAGCAAGAGGCACGGGCAGAGTAAAGCGCGGTATGGCAGAGATGCTTAAGGGCGGCGTCATCATGGACGTAGTTAATGCCGAGCAAGCAAAGATTGCCGAAGATGCTGGAGCCGTTGCCGTTATGGCACTTGAGCGAGTACCTGCAGATATCCGTGCACAAGGTGGCGTTGCTCGCATGTCTGATCCTGACATGATTGAAAAGATTCAAGCCGCTGTATCTATTCCTGTAATGGCAAAGGCGCGCATTGGTCATTTTGTTGAAGCACGAGTTCTTGAATCACTAGGCGTTGATTACATCGATGAGTCTGAGGTTTTGACGCCAGCTGATTATGAAAACCATATCGATAAGTGGGATTTCACAGTTCCATTTGTGTGCGGTGCAACAAATCTTGGTGAGGCGCTGCGTCGAATAAATGAAGGCGCTGCAATGATTCGTTCAAAGGGTGAAGCTGGAACAGGCGATGTTTCAAATGCTATGCAACACATGCGCAAAATTGGTGGAGAAATCCGCCGGCTATCTTCAATGCGCGAAGATGAGCTTTATGTTGCAGCTAAAGAGCTTCAAGCCCCGTTTGAATTGGTAAAGGAAGTTGCCGAATCCGGAAAACTCCCAGTAGTCCTTTTCACTGCAGGCGGAATTGCAACTCCAGCAGATGCGGCTCTGATGATGAGCATGGGGGCCGATGGAGTATTTATCGGTTCAGGAATTTTCAAATCTGGCAATCCTGCACAACGTGCCGCTGCTTGCGTTAAGGCAACGACTTTCTGGAACGATGCAAAGGTTGTAGCCGACGCATCTCGCGGTCTTGGCGAAGCGATGGTTGGAATCAACGTTGCCGATTTGCCAGCACCACATCGTTTAGCCGATCGCGGCTGGTAGTTCTTTAGTTCCATGAAGGTCGGAGTACTTTCACTCCAGGGTGATGTTCGCGAGCATGTAAGTGCTTTGATTGCCTGTGGGATTAACCCAATGCAAGTTCGCCGTCCCAGTGAGCTGGCCGAAGTTGATGCTTTAGTTATTCCGGGCGGAGAGTCCACGACGATCGCTCAACTTTCAGAAATTTTCGGTCTATATCAACCGATTAAAGATCGCATATCAGCAGGAATGCCCGTATATGGCTCATGTGCTGGAATGATTTTGTTGGCCGATTCGATTCTCGATGCGAAGGCAGGACAGAAAACTTTCGGCGGTTTAGATATCACTGTTCGCCGCAATGCATTTGGTCGCCAAGTTGATTCTTTTGAAAGTGATATTGAATTTTCCGATGGTTCGCCCCATTTAATTCGAGCGGTATTTATACGTGCACCATGGGTTGAAAAGATTGGCCCTAACATTGAGGTTTTAGCAACGGTCAACGAGCATCCAGTTGCCGTGCGTTCGGCCTCGCTTTTGGCTACGTCGTTTCATCCTGAACTAACGCACGATCATCGAATTCATCGCTATTTTATTGAGGAAGTGGCAAAGCCAGCTCTTGAGAAGGTAAAGTAAGTTTAATATTCGAAAAGAGTGAGATTGAAGGTGTAAGCCATGTCCGGCCATTCCAAGTGGGCGACAACCAAGCACAAGAAGGCGATTATCGATAGTCGCCGCGCCAAAGTTTTCGCAAAACAGATTCGTGCAATTGAAGTTGCTGCCCGAAATGGTGGCGCAGATATGGAAGGCAACCCAACGCTTTTTGATGCCGTCACTAAGGCTAAAAAGTCTTCCATGCCAGCCGACAATATCGATCGTGCAATTAAGCGAGGAGCGGGTCTAGAAGCTGGAGCCAAGGACTGGATCACAATTATGTATGAAGGCTATGGCCCTAATGGTGTTGCAATCATGATTGAATGTTTATCAGATAACCGCAATCGATCTGCATCTGAAATTAAAGTTGCAGTAACTCGCAACGGCGGATCGATGGCAGATCTTGGATCAGTCTCATATCTGTTTAACCGCAAAGGTGTAATTATTCTTAATAAAGTAAATGGCTTAACTGAAGACAAAGTATTAGAAGCTGTGCTTGAAGTTGGAGCTGAAGAGGTCAATGATTTAGGTGATTCTTTTGAAGTAGTGTGCGAACCAGTTGATCTAGTAGCCGTGCGTACCGCGTTACAAGGTGCTGGCATTGACTACGAATCAGCAGATTCTTCATTCTTGCCTTCGATGTCTATTCCACTTGATGCAGATGGCGCTAAAAAAGTATTTGAACTCATCGATGCGATTGAAGAGCTCGATGATGTCCAGAATGTGTATAGCAATTTCGATGTTTCAGATGAGGTTATGGCGAGCCTGGATTAAATTGGCAGTGGTTAAGGCCTAGGCTAGAAACCCTGTTGCATTTAAGAAAGGGTGGTCATCATGCGCGTGCTAGGAATTGATCCTGGTCTAACGCGCTGTGGCATAGGCATTGTCGAAGGCACAGCTGGATCGCCTCTGACCATGGTTGGAGTTGGAGTTGTCATGACGCCAGCTGACATGGCTTTAGAAAACCGATTGCTTGAAATCGATAAAGGACTCAATGAGTGGATTGCCCTGTGGAATCCAGATGTGATTGCAGTAGAACGTGTTTTTGCCCAACACAATGTGCGAACCGTTATGGGAACTGGACAAGCTGCTGGCATCGCCTTACTCATTGCCGCAAAAGCTGGAATTCCGGTCATGATGCATACTCCGAGTGAAGTCAAAGCCGCGGTATCGGGATCGGGCCGTGCCAATAAAGCACAGGTAGCCGCAATGGTCCAAAAGATTTTGAATCTGGATTCAGTTCCAAAACCAGTTGATGCAACCGATGCATTAGCTCTGGCGATTTGTAATATTTGGCGGGGTGGATCATCGGCAAGAATCAACTTGGCCGTTGAAGCAGAGAAGTCACGCTTGCGAAAGCTGCGTGGTTAGATGATTTCCACACTTACTGGAACTATTCGTTCGCTTTCAACTGAACGATTAATAATCGAAGTTGGTGGCGTTGGATTGAGCGTTTTAATCAGTCCACTCACTAGTGCAGGGGTTGCTTTGGGTTCGCAGTCAACCCTCTACACATCACTTGTTGTTCGAGAGGATTCACTCACTCTCTTTGGATTTTTAACTGAAGAAGTTCGCAATCTCTTTGAACTTGTTCAAACAGTTTCAGGTGTTGGGCCAAAAGTTGCCTTATCAATCATGGGTGCTTTAAGCCCTGAGGATTTAGCTCGTGCCATTTCCCAAGAAGATACTTCGGCAATTGAGCGCGTTCCAGGTATTGGTAAAAAAGGGGCGCAGCGGATGATTTTAGAGCTCAAAGGAAAACTGAATGACATGGGTTCTACTGCCAATTACAAAGGTCATCAACCGGCTTGGCGTGAAAAACTTACGAATGCATTAGTTTCGCTGGGTTTTTCTCCAAAGGAATCTGATACAGCCATTAGTTACGTTGTTAATGATCTGCACGGCAACGATATTGATCCTTCAACAATAGATCTGAGTGAGTTGTTGAAATTGGCACTGGCTAGTGGAAAGAGTTCACGTGGCTGATAACCAGGATCGCTTAGTCACATCAAATGTAAAAGGTGAAGAATCGGCCCTTGAACAAGCCCTTCGACCTAAGTCACTTAAGGATTTTATCGGTCAACATCGAGTGCGCGAGCAGATCGATGTCTTGTTAACTGCGGCAAGACATAGAAACGCTCCCGCTGATCACATCTTGCTATCGGGTCCTCCGGGATTAGGTAAAACAACTTTGGCCTTAATTCTTGCAAGTGAGATGCAGGCACCGATAAGAATTACGAGCGGTCCGGCAATTACACATGCTGGTGATCTAGCAGCGATTCTTTCTTCTCTTGTAGAAGGCGAGATTTTATTTCTTGATGAGATTCACCGCTTGCCTAGACCGGCTGAAGAACTTCTGTATTTAGCGATGGAGGATTTTCGCGTCGATATTATTGTTGGCAAAGGTCCTGGTGCTACGGCGATTCCATTGCAACTTCCACATTTCACCTTAGTTGGCGCAACAACTAGAGCTGGATTATTACCAAGCCCCTTGCGCGATCGATTTGGTTTTACCGCACACCTAGATTTCTATGGTGATGCCGAATTAGCGCAAGTAATTACACGTAGCGCTGCATTGCTAGATATCGATATTCACCACGATGCAATCGTTGAAGTTTCTGGACGCTCAAGGGGGACTCCGCGAATTGCCAATCGTTTATTGCGACGAGTGCGCGACTATGGGCAAGTCAACGGAAATCTTTCAATCTCTTTGGAAGATGCCCGCACCGCGCTAGAAATCTATGAAGTTGATGAAATGGGATTAGATCGACTCGATCGCGGCGTGCTAGTAGCCCTTGTCGAGCGATTTAATGGGGGACCGGTGGGACTATCAACATTGGCGATCGCAGTCGGTGAAGAAGTTGAAACCGTCGAATCAGTTGCCGAGCCCTTTCTGGTACGTAATGGATTAATGGCTCGAACCCCGCGTGGGCGAGTGGCAACGGCTGCCGGTTTTGCCCATATAGGACGAACACCACCTGCTCAATTCGCTTCGCTTTTCGACACGCCCGCGCCTGACGCCTAGACTCTGCCTCTATGTCTACAACTACTAAACCAGCAAAGACGGCTGCACGCCCAGCGCGTTCACTGGCAATCCTGGCTCTAGTGCTCATTGCACTAACCGGTCTTGTCTTTGTTCAAAGCGCAACAGCAGTTCGTTTAGGTCTTGATCTACGTGGCGGTACCTCAGTCACTCTCCAACCGAGAATTGCTCCGGGGGAAAGTGGAAAAGTTACTAACGAAGCGATCGACCAAGCAGTATCCATCATTCGTCAGCGCGTTAACTCATTAGGTGTAGCTGAATCTGAAGTTACTGCGCAAGGAAGTGGAACAAATCGCCAGATTGTTATTTCTGTTCCTGGGGACACAGGTCGTCGTGTAGTTGAGTTAGTAGGACAGACTGCAGAACTTCGTTTCCGTCAAGTCTTAGCAACAGCATCTTCACTCTCCTCTGGATCAGCCGATGCAGCTGCTACTCCGCCAACCGGAGTCAGTGCAGATATAAATGCAAAGTTCGTTGCTCTTGATTGCACAAAGGCAGAAAACCTCCAGGGATCTGGAACAGATGCACCTACTGACACAATCGTAAGTTGCGATCGCGCAGGACAGAATAAATATATTTTGGCCCCAGCCGAAGTTCTTGGCCGTCAAGTTTCTAAAGCGTCAGCATCCATTGATACTCAAGGTGGAAGTGCCTGGTACGTAAGTCTTACGTTCAACGGTGAAGGTACAAAAGCTTTTGGTGCTTTAACTTCACGCGTTACAACATTAGCAACACCGCTAAATCAAGTTGCAATCGTTCTCGATGGCTTAGTTGTTTCAGCTCCACGTATTACTGAAGCTATTCCATCAGGTAACGCGCAAATCACCGGAAGTTTCACACAGTTAGAAGCCCAGGATTTGGCAAATGTTTTGAAATACGGCGCACTTCCTCTAGCTTTTGATCGCGGTGAAGTTCAACAGGTGTCACCAACTCTTGGTGCTGATCAACTCAATGCGGGTTTGCTTGCTGGTGGAATCGGTCTTGGCTTAGTACTTCTTTATTCACTTCTTTATTACCGTGGACTTGGCTTAGTGACTGTTGGTTCGCTAACAATTGCTGGCTCACTTGTTTACCTGCTCTTCTTACTTCTTGGTAAGTGGATTGGATTCACATTAACTTTGGCGGGAATTGCCGGTGCAATCGTTGCCATTGGTGTAACTGCCGACTCGTTCATTATTTACTTTGAGCGTATTCGAGATGAAATCCGTGAGGGAAGAACGTTAAGAACGGCTGTAGAGACTGGCTGGGGGCGTGCTCGTCGCACGATCCTCGTCGCTGACTTTGTATCTATCATTGCTGCAGTACTTCTTTACTTCTTTGCCGTCGGTGGTGTGCGAGGATTTGCATTCACACTCGGCCTTACGACACTTATCGACTTAATCGTTGTCTTTGTCTTTACAAAGCCAATCGTGACGATCCTTGCAAAGATTAATTTCTTTGCATCCGGTCATCCTTTGTCAGGACTATCAGCCAAGAGCACTGGAACACTGCCAGTAGCAAAGGAGGCATAAGCAATGTCAAAGTTTTCAGGTTTAGGTGGACGCCTCTATCGTGGTGAAACATCGATTGATTTCATCGGTCGTCGCCGTCGCTGGTATTCAATCTCAGGGATATTTATTCTTCTATCGATTGCCGCTTTGAGTCTTCAGGGTCTGCACTTAGGTATTGAGTTTAAAGGCGGTTCTTCATTTACCGTTACTAAAGCCGGTGCCACCGTGGATCAAGCTCGAGCAGCTGTTACTTCTGCAGGTATTCCAGGTGAGTCAATTATTCAAACAATTGGTAATGACAAAATTCGCGTTCAGACTGGCGCATTAGATACTGCCCAGAACAATGCAGTTCAAGATGCACTTGCTTCAAAGTTTTCTGTTGCAGTTGAATCCATTGACACGCAAATTGTTGGCCCGTCATGGGGTAAGGAAATTACCCGTAAAGCGTTGTATGGATTATTTGGATTCTTAATCTGTGTGATGCTCTACCTAGCAATGGCTTTTGAGCCAAAGATGGCCATAGCTGCAATCGCAGCAGTTGTTCACGACGTTTTCATCACCGTTGGAATCTATGCTCTAGTTGGTTTTGATGTCACGCCCGCAACAGTTATTGGTTTCCTAACAATTTTGGGATACTCGCTCTATGACACCGTGGTTGTCTTCGACAAGATTCGCGAAAACACTCGCACGATCACGGCAAGTTCAAAGAGCACATATTCACAGGCCACTAACTTGGCTGTAAATCAAACTCTCGTTCGCTCAATGAATACGTCGCTAATTGCACTATTGCCGGTTGGATCGATTCTCTTTGTTGGAGCCGGTCTACTTGGTGCCGGAACTTTGAAGGATCTCTCTTTAGCTTTGTTCATTGGTCTAGCAGTTGGTACATACTCTTCAATCTTTATTGCGCCTCCAGTGCTTGCTCAACTACGTGAAAAAGAACCAGCGATGCAAGCACTTGCAAAGCGCGTCGGAGGGCGCACCGTCACAGCAACTTCTGAAAGCGCAACGCCTGTTGTAGTTGTTGCCGGAGAGCGCCGTGGACCTCGCAATCAGCCAAAGCGCAAACACCGCAAGTAACGATCATTAAATGAATACTTTGATTGCACCGGTTATAAGTGCGCTCAAAGAACATCATGCAGGAAATGATTTTGTTGATGTCGAACGTGCTTTTACTGTTGCAGAAAAGGCGCATGAAGGCCAATTAAGAAAATCAGGCGATGCGTACATAACGCATCCTGTAGCCGTCGCGAATATTTTGGCGGAACTAGGGTTGAACTCCGAAACAATTATTGCTGCGATTTTGCATGACACCGTTGAAGATACGGCCTACTCTCTCAAGGAACTTCGACATGATTTCGGTGATGAGATCGCTGGACTTGTTGATGGAGTTACCAAGCTCGATAAATTAACCTATGGGCCAACGGCTGAAGCCGAGACGGTTCGCAAAATGGTAGTAGCAATGTCACGAGATATTCGTGTATTGGTTATTAAATTAGCTGATCGTTTACATAATGCCCGTACGTGGAAATATGTTTCAGCCGAGAGTGCTGAGCGCAAGGCACGGGAGACGTTGGATATATACGCCCCACTCGCTCATCGTCTGGGCATGAATGCCATCAAATGGGAGTTAGAAGATCTCTCTTTTGCTGTCCTTGAACCTAAGAAATTTGATGAGATAACTCGTTTAGTAGCTGAACGCTCACCATCTCGGGACAAGTTAACTCACGATGTAATTGAAATAGTTACTCAGGATCTTGATGCTGACGGCATCAAAGCAACGGTTACGGGACGTCAAAAACATTTCTTCTCGGTTTACCAAAAGATGGTTGTGCGTGGACGAGATTTCAATGATATTTATGATTTGGTTGGTATCCGAGTACTAGTTGAAGATGTCCGTGATTGTTATGCCGTACTTGGAGCGATCCATGCTCGTTGGAGTCCGGTGCCAGGGCGGTTTAAAGATTACATTGCAATGCCAAAGTTCAACCTGTATCAGTCTTTGCACACCACTGTAATCGGGCCAACAGGTAAAGCAATTGAAATTCAAATTCGTACGTATGACATGCATTCACGCGCAGAGTTTGGTATTGCTGCGCATTGGAAGTACAAGCAGGGGCACGAAAACAATGAAACGTCACCTGAAATGTTATGGCTTCGACAATTACATGAGTGGCAAAAGGAAACTGAGGACCCATCGGAGTTTCTTGAAGCTTTGCGTTTTGATTTAGGAACACCTGAAGTATTCGTTTTCACTCCTAAGGGAAGCGTCGTTGCATTGCCAGGCGGATCGACGCCTGTTGACTTTGCATTCTCTGTTCACACTGATGTCGGTATCCGCTGTGCAGGGGCAAAGGTAAATGGACGTTTAGTTCCTCTAGAGTCTCGTTTAAATAATGGCGATGTTGTAGAAATCGTTACCAACAAGGGGGAGCACGCCGGACCAAGCCGTGATTGGCTCAACTTCGTAAAGAGTCCTCGTGCACGTTCAAAGATTAAGGCGTGGTTTAGCAAAGAGCGCAGGGAAGAAGCAATCGATGCTGGACGCGAATCTATAGCAAGACAGATGCGCAAAGCCGGTTTACCTTTACAAAAAATATTCGCCGGACATTCGCTACTTGAATTAGCTCATGAACTTCGATATTTAGATATTGATGCTTTGTATTCAGCTGTTGGCGATGGTCATGTGTCGGCTGCATCAATAATTGACAAACTTGTTGTTGCTTTGGGAGTTGAAGATTCTCATCCAGAACCTACGATGGATATATTTCCAACCCGCGCTCCAATCACTCGAAGATCCAGTAATGCAATTGATGTTGAAGGTACCGACGATGTCCTTGTTAAGTTAGCTAGATGCTGCACGCCTGTACCTGGAGATACGATTATGGGTTTCATAACTAAGGGAAGCGGGGTTTCGATTCACCGCACGGACTGCATAAATGCATCAGATTTAGTTAAAAATCAAAATGACCGAGTTGTAAAAGTGACTTGGCGGCTGGGCGCAGCCAGCGTCTTCCTAGTTAATATTCAAGTTGAGGCTCTCGACAGAGCGTCGCTGTTAGCAGATGTAACGCGTACCTTGTCAGACCAGCATGTGAATATTTTGAGTGCGGCAGTTAGTACCTCCAAGGATCGCACCGCTATATCCCGCTTTACTTTTGAGATGGCAGATGCAACTCATTTAGATGCAGTGCTTGCGGCGGTGCGACACATTGAAGGTGTATACGATGTCTACCGCACGACCAACAATTAGTTGACTGGCTTTTAGTTAAACTCAGCTAAACCTTTGAGGGCTTCTTCTAACCAAACCTTTCGAGCTGCTGCTGATTCAAGTGCTTCAGATGATTTTTTAGCATTGCCTGCAGCTGCAGATTTGGCAGCAACTTTTTCATAGTTTTCAATGGAATCGGTAAGTTGCTTAACCACTTCTTCGGCACGCGCCTTTGCTGCTGGATCTGTTTTCCGCCAGATTTCTGCTTCAGCTTCCTTGACGACGGTTTCGACTGCATGCACTCTGGAATCCAACGCAGCGCGCTTATCGCGATGAGTCATGCCAATCTTTCCCCAAGTATTGAGAAGTTCACGCAGGTGCTTTTTAACCTCGTTAAGATCTTTGATCGGTAATAAGGCTTCAATCTGCACTACAAGTTCTTCGCGCTTAATGAGGTTGGCTGCCATAGTTACATCGCGTTTTTCTAAGTCTGCATTCTTAGCGGCAAAGAATTGATCTTGAGCTGCTTTAAATCTAGCCCATAACTTTGCATCATCACTTGGCTTTCCACGTCCAGCAGCTTTCCATGAGTCCATAAGTGTCTTGAAATGTTTCGCTGTTGGAACCCATTCAGTTGATGTGGCTAATTTCTCTGCCTCTTCAACAATTGCCTTCTTGGCATCTACAACTACTTTTTGTGTTGATTCAAGGGCTGCAAAGTGCGTGCGTCGACGCTTATCGAATTTATTTCGTGATGATGAAAAACGCTTCCATAGATCTGCATCAGCCTTTTTATCTAAACGTGGTGCAGATTTCCATTCATCTAGTAAAACTTTAAGACGATCGCCTGTGACTTTCCAACTCTCAGACAAAGCAAGAGATTCGGCTTCTGCAACAATTTTTTCTTTCTCAACAAGAATTTGTTCACGGCGTGCAGATTTTGCAGCGGTCTCAGCGGCCTTCTTTGCTTCGTATGCTTCGCGATGACCTTCGATAAGTGGTTCGATCTGTTCAACAGAGGCAGACAAGGCATCTAGATCGCCAACGCCATTGAGTTCTTTAACTTGATCGCGCAATTTCTTCACTGCCGCATATGCATCTGATGGAACTAGAGCCCCGCTTTTAATTCGAGCGGCAAGTAATGCCACCTCTGCAGCGAGTACTTCAAACTTACGAACAAAATAACCCAATGCTTCCTCAGCGGTTTTGCCTGGATACGAACCAACTGGTTTTTCACCCGATGAAGTGCGCACATAGACCGTGCCATCATCGCCTACGCGACCAAATGCTGAAGGATCTCCGATTAATGCTGATGCTGCACTTGCTTGGTGTGTTGGATTGAATTCGCTCATGGTGTAGTTCCCTTTCAGCGCGTTGTTCTGATCTAGAACGTCGCTATCAGTGTGCGTGCTCACCCAGGGCGCAGCCTGTATGAGCGTGAATCGTGCGGAGGTAAAAGGTACCCTGTCTGGGTGTGTGAGCGTCAATCGCTCCCGAATTTGAGCGTAGATGAAAGGGTGAAATCGATGCTGGTTGACTCATTTGCAGCTCCGCTTTTTGCCACTAACTGTTGGGTAATTGCCCCGAAAGCTGGAAGCGAGTGCGTGGTCATTGACCCGGGGATGCCAGATGTGTCCCACACCCTTGAAGAGCTTCTGAAAAAGCATTCACTTAAACCCGTAGCAGTCATCGCTACCCATGGACACCTTGATCACACATTTTCGATTCAGCCAATCGCCGATGGATATTCAATTCCTGCATACATTCATTCAATTGATCGTGTGGCTTTGGCCAACCCGGAGCGCATTCATGGCCCAGAATTTATAGCGACATACTGTGACATCGACTTTGTCGAGCCAAAGGATGTACGAGAATTACGCAATGATGAAGTTGTGGAGTTGGTTGGAATGAAATTTAGAGCTATCCACGCTCCAGGCCACACAGCTGGTTCACTAATGTTCGAAGTTGATGATGAAATATTGGTCAGCGGCGATGTTCTCTTTGCTGGTTCGATTGGTCGCACCGACCTTCCTAGCGGATCAGCTACTGCAATGGAACAAACATTACGAAAGAAGATTTTGCCGATGTCTGATCACTTACGCGTTCTTCCGGGACATGGAGAAGAGACAACCATGGGAAGAGAAAAGAAAAGCAACCCATATTTAACGGCATTGAAAGGTCGCTACTGATGTCAGGTCAGAAAATTCAAGCACCGAAGGGTGTTAGTGAGTATGTGCCGCCTCGTTCATCGGCATTTGAATTTGTGCGCGAGTCATTGATTTCTCCAGCTCGTAGCGCGGGCTATCAATTAATTGAACTACCAGTTTTTGAGGATACAGAGCTCTTTACTCGCGGTGTTGGTGAATCAACCGATGTGGTTTCAAAGGAAATGTATACATTCCAAGATCGTGGTGGACGCTCAATCACTTTGCGCCCAGAAGGAACGGCTGGGGTTATGCGGGCTGTAATCGAACACGGTTTAGATCGTGGACAGTTGCCCTCAAAGCTTTGGTACTCAGGGGCGTTCTTTAGAGCAGAACGTCCGCAAGCTGGTCGATACCGTCAGTTCTACCAAGTTGGAATAGAAGCAATTGGATTAGATGATCCAGCTATTGATGCAGAAGTAATAGCAATTGCAGATGCAGGTTTCAAAAAGATCGGTCTAACTAAATATCGTTTAGATATCACATCGTTGGGCGATGCCGAATCTCGGGCCACGCACCGAATCGATCTCGTCGCATTCATTTCTACACTCAATTTAGATGAAGCAACAAAGGTTCGTGCTGCGCTAAATCCTCTTCGGATTTTTGACGATAAACGTCCAGAAGTTCGAGATGCAATGGCTAATGCACCGCTTTTGGTTGATTACCTGAATGAAGCATCACGAACACATTTTGCTCAAGTAAAAAGATATCTTGATGCGCTCAACATCTCATATACGTTGAATCCTCGAATGGTCCGTGGTTTGGATTACTACACCGGCACAACTTTTGAATTCGTGCATGAACTTTTAGGTGCCCAATCAGGTATTGGTGGAGGAGGCCGTTACGACGGTCTGATGGCAGAACTGGGCGGTCAGTCACTCTCTGGAATCGGTTTCGGCCTTGGTGTCGATCGTGCATTACTTGCCGCCGAAGCCGAAGGTGTCATCAGCCCCGAAACATTTGTTTCGGATTTATTTATTATTCCTTTGGGCGATTTAGCCAAGGAAAAAGCATTGCAGATCGCATCTTTACTTAGAAACCATGGCAAAACAGTTGAGATTGCTTTCGGAGATAGGGCGCTCAAAGGTGCCATGAAAGGCGCTGACAAGAGTGGTGCTCGATACGTCATAGTTATTGGAGATTCCGAGATTACTAGCGGCACAGTTGAGCTAAAAGAGATGAAAACCGGCGCCACTTCATCAGTTAAGATTGACTCATTATTAACCGCACTTTAGAAATAAGGATGTAAAACGCACTTATGTTAAGAACTCACGATGCAGGCTCCTTGCGCAAATCCCATGCCGGAACCACTGTCACTTTAGCTGGCTGGGTTGCACGACGTCGCGATCATGGCGGCGTTGCATTTATTGATCTGCGTGATGCATCTGGTTCAGTACAAGTGGTTATTCGCGATGAAAAGATTGCTGGAGCGCTGCGCGCTGAATGGTGTTTACAGATAACCGGTGAAGTTCTGGCACGTCCGCAAGGAAATGAAAATCTCAATCTTCCAACGGGTGAGATTGAGATTATGGGGGATACGGTCGTAGTCCTCAGTGAATCCGCACCTTTGCCTTTCCCTGTTGATTCAGGAAATGATTCAGAGATAAGTGAAGAAGTACGTTTAAAGTATCGCTATTTAGATTTACGTCGCGAAAAGCCAGCAGCAAACCTTCGCTTGCGTTCCAAGGTAACGTCGACTATTCGACGTGTAATGGAAGATGAAGCCTTCCTAGAGATTGAAACTCCGTACCTGACACGTTCAACACCTGAAGGTGCGCGTGACTTTCTAGTTCCTGTCCGTCTACAGCCTGGTAGTTGGTACGCGTTGCCTCAGTCACCGCAGCTCTTTAAACAACTCCTGATGGTCGCTGGTATGGAAAAGTATTATCAGATCGCTCGCTGTTTTCGTGACGAGGATTTTCGCGCAGATCGCCAACCAGAGTTCACTCAACTAGATATTGAAATGTCATTCATCGACCAAGAAGATATTTTGGCAGTTGCCGAAAAAATTGTTGCTCGGATTTGGGAGGAGGCGGTTGGTTACACGATTCCACTTCCTTTGCAACGCATGACGTATGCCGATGCCATGTCTCGCTACGGATCTGACAAACCTGATCTTCGTTTTGCTTTTGAGTTAACAGAGCAAACTGCATATTTCTCGAATACAACATTCCGAGTTTTCCAAGCACCATATGTGGGTAGCGTTGTTATGCCCGGAGGAGCATCGTCACCTCGTCGCGAACTCGATGCTTGGCAGGATTGGGCCAAGGCCCGTGGTGCAAAAGGTTTGGCTTATATTCTTGTAAATGAAGATGGAACTCTCGGCGGTCCAGTGGCTAAAAATATCTCCGAAGAGGAAGCTGCCGGTATTGCAGCAGCGGCAGGAGCAAAACCAGGAGATGCAATATTTTTTGCCGCTGGCGAAAGAACTGCCTCTTTAAATCTCTTAGGTGCAGTGCGTTTAGAGATAGGCAAACGCTGCAATTTAATTCCTGCAGATAAGTGGGAGTTTTTATGGGTTGTCGATGCGCCGATGTTTGAACCTACCGATAATGGTGGTTGGACGGCAGTACATCACCCATTTACAGGCCCAAAGCCAGAGTTCGCAAAAACATTTGCACAAGATCCAGCGTCGGCCCTTGCCTATGCATATGACATTGTTTTGAATGGAACCGAACTTGGTGGAGGGTCGATTCGTATTCACGATCGGCAAATTCAAAAGGATGTCTTTAGTGTTATTGGTTTAAGCGATGAAGAGGCTTCGAGTAAATTTGGATTCTTACTCGAAGCATTCAATTACGGCCCACCTCCTCATGGCGGTATAGCTCTTGGGCTAGATCGCGTGTGCGCTTTATTAACCGGCTCTGATTCGATTCGAGAAGTCATCGCTTTCCCGAAGACGGCAAGCGGGGGAGATCCTTTAACTGGCGCCCCTACTCCAATTACCGCGGCGCAACGTAAGGAGAGCGGTATTGATGGCGCTCCTAAACAAGCTCCTCAGGTAGGCTAATAACATGGGTCCAGGTGGAGTTGCGACGATAATCGCCAGTTGTGCGTTGATGATCATCGCACTTGCTGTTGCATACGTAATTATTCGTGTAGGTCGGTTAATTGATGAAGCGAAAGCATCCCTGAAAGCTCTCACCGATGAAACTGCGCCTTTGATAGACGAAGTCAATACAACAGTTACTTTGATTAACGGACCACTGAAGAGCTTTAATCGAATCGCTAAAAATGCTGAAGATCTCTCGGAAAAAGTCAATGAAGCCACGACATCATTCATGAATAAGAATGGCTCAGCGGTGAAAGTTGCCGGTGCATTACTTTCTGCCGCGTCAATGAAAAAATCTCGATCTAAGAAGAAGGCTGAGTGATCCTCACACGTGGAATCCGCCGAGATCCGTTCGCGCTGGCTGCGCTTCTTTGAATCCGATAACCGACAAGGGTTAAATCACACTGTCGTACCTTCTGCATCTCTGATAGCAGATGATCCAAACCTATTATTAGTCAATGCTGGAATGGTTCCGTTTAAGCCCTTTTTTCTTGGCGAGATAACTCCTCCTTACAAGCGAGCAACTTCCGTACAAAAATGTGTACGTACATTAGATATTGATGAAGTTGGCAAGACAACTCGTCACGCTTCGTTTTTCCAAATGTGCGGAAATTTTTCTTTTGGTGATTACTTTAAAGAAGGCGCGATCGCACTTGCCTGGGAACTCTTAACTCGTCCTGTCAACGACGGTGGTTATGGTTTTCCAGAAGAACGCTTGTGGGTCACGGTTTACCTTGATGATGATGAAGCTGCAGATATTTGGCACAAGAAAATGGGCGTTCCACTAGAACGAATTCAACGCCGAGATATGGCCGATAATTTCTGGTCAATGGGTGTTCCTGGACCTTGTGGTCCATGTTCAGAGATTTATTACGATCGTGGACCTGCATATGGATCTGAGGGCGGTCCAATTGCAGATGAAAATCGTTACATGGAAGTATGGAACTTGGTTTTCATGCAAAATGAACGTGGAGTTGGTTCAGGAAAAGATGATTTTCCTATTCTGGGAGAATTACCAGCAAAGAGTATTGACACTGGCTTAGGTCTTGAGCGCACGGCTGCATTGCTCCAAGGTGTTGAAAATATTTACGAAATCGATACCACCATGCAGATTCTTACAAAAGCTTCAGAACTAACAGGAGTCAAATACGGCTCTTCAGAGAAGTCAGATATCTCGCTCCGAATTATTGCTGATCACGCTCGTACATCTGCAATGCTCATTGGTGATGGAGTTACACCAGGAAATGAAGGTCGAGGATATGTTTTGCGCCGAATGATGCGCCGAACTATTCGAAACATGCGACTACTTGGGTCTATGGATCCAATCATGTCAGAGCTCACTGTCGCAGCCATTGGCGCCATGGGTTCGCAATATCCCGAACTAGTTACTGGTGAAGAGCGTATTTTATCTGTAAGCGTTTCTGAGGAAGAGAGTTTCCTGCAGACGTTGAAGAGCGGTACTCAAATATTTGACGTAGCAAGTGCATCGCTAAAGAAGAACAAAAGCTCAGTATTGCCAGGTGAGGATGCATTTAAATTGCACGACACTTATGGTTTCCCATTTGATTTAACTCTTGAAATGGCGCGCGAAGAGGGTCTATCTGTTGATGAAGATGGCTTCCGCCGCTTGATGAAAGAGCAAAAGGATCGCGCGAAGGCTGATTCCAAGGCGAAGAAGAGCGGGCACACAGATCTCTCTGTTTATCGCCAAGTTATGGATAAGAATGGAAAATCTGAGTTTATTGGTTACTCACAAATTTCTTCTGAATCCAAAGTGAACGCAATTTTAGTTGATGGTGTATTGGTTGGTTCTGCTGGAGCTGAGACTGATATTGAAATCGTTTTGGATCGAACTCCTTTTTATGCAGAAGGTGGCGGACAGTTAGCCGATGGCGGAACAATCACTTTGAGTAATGGCGCAGTTGTTGAAATTGATGATGTACAAACTCCAGTCCCGGGCGTTTTTGTGCACCGAGGCACGGTTTTAAGTGGCTCAGTTGAAAACGGCGACCAGGCATTAGCTTCGATCGATTTAGAGCGGCGACAAGCGATTTCTCGTGCGCACACTGCAACTCATATGGTGCATAAAGCTTTCCGCGAGCTATTAGGTGAGACTGCCACGCAGGCTGGATCTGAAAACTCTCCAGGTCGTTTCCGGTTTGATTTTCCAGCGACCGGTGCGGTCCCACCTTCTGTTTTAAATGATGTTGAATCACGAGTAAATACGCTGCTTCTTGATAACTTAGAGGTAACAGCAGAAGTTATGACACAAGATGAGGCTAAGAAACTCGGTGCTATGGCGCTTTTTGGCGAAAAGTATGGAGACCAAGTACGAGTAGTTAGCGTAGGAGATTGGGCGCGCGAGCTTTGCGGAGGAACTCACGTTGCACGTTCTGGGCAGTTAGGGGTTGTAAAACTTCTCAGTGAGGCATCTATCGGTGCCGGAGTTCGTCGCGTAGAAGCATTAGTTGGTGTCGATGCATATCGTTTCTTGGCACGCGAGCATATTTTACTGAATTCATTAACTGAGATTATTAAAGGCGCACGCGTAGAAGAGTTACCGGAGCGAATTAATGGATTGATAAATTCGATGAAAGAGATAGAAAAGGAGCTCGGCGCGCTTCGATCTACTCAAGCACTTGCCCAAGTTGATGAGATTGCGAGGAAAGCAATTATTGTCAACGGTACAACGGTGATAACTGCATTACTTGGAGATGGAATTTCAGGAGATGACCTTCGCAAGATAGCGCTAGAACTTCGCGCAAAGGCTGCAAACTCTGTTGTTGCTCTCATAAGTGTTAATGATTCCAAGCCGATTTTGGTAGTAGCGGCCAGTGATAGTGCGCGTTCGGCAGGGATTAAAGCTGGAGCCCTTGTAAAGACCGGTTCCATGGTTTTAGGTGGTGGGGGCGGCGGAAAAGATGATTTTGCCCAAGGAGGCGGAACTGACGCTGGTAAATCCTTGGCCGCTTTGGCCGCCATTTCAAACGCCCTCGTTGGATAATCTCTCTATGCAAAGAGGTCGCCGTATCGCATTTGATTATGGCGACGTTCGAATAGGAGTAGCGGTTTGTGATCCTGATGCAATTCTGGCATCACCAGTATGTACTTTAAAATCATCTGACTCCAAACTTAAAGTTCGACTGATTGAAATTCTCAATGAGTATGAACCAGTACATATTTACGTTGGTAAACCCACACATATGGATGGTCGCGAAAGCGATTCGTCAATTAAGGCATCAGAGTTTGCCGAGAAGTTGAGAGAAATAGCGACGTGCACAGTTGAAATGATTGATGAGCGTTTAAGCACAGTTAGCGCAACTCGAAATATGCAGGAGTCCGGGGTCAAAGCCCGTGATGCCAGAACCTCAATAGATCAAGCCGCTGCAGTCGCCATTCTAGAATTTGCCCTAGAAATAGAGAAGAAAAAGCGATGAAAGCCTTTATCCGAGTAGTGACAGTAATAATGGTTATTGCTGGTCTTACATTTGCTATTCATTCGTTTCGCGCACGAGTTTCATCAGCCCCGGATTTTCCAGATGCAGTAATCGGGTCACAATCAGCTTCCATCGTTGTAGAAGTCCCGGCAGGTGCACCGGGATCGCAAGTTGGCCAAATACTCTTTAATGCTGGAGTTATAAAGTCGGCCCTTGCATATTTTAGGATCGCCGTTGCAAATCCTAAATCTTCTAAAGTTGCTCCTGGCGCGCATCAACTCAACCTTAAAATCTCAGCAAGTCAAGCTTTAGATCAACTCTTGGACCCATTGCGAATTCCCAATCTTATTAGGATAAATGAGGGCGGGTGGAATAGTGAAGTTTCTACTGCGCTCGTAAAATACGGTTTTACAAACTCAGAAGTTATTTCGGCTTTTAAAAATGTTGTCTTACCTAAAGGCTTTACAAACTCCGAGGGACTTCTCTTTCCAGCTCAATACTCTTTCCCCAAAGCAACAACGGCACTTCAGGCCGTTCAGGCAATGGTGAATCGATTTAAATCTGAAAAATTTGGGCAACAATTATTGGCCAGCAAAGGCAAGTATTCACCTCAGCAGCTCTTAGTGATCGCCTCGATTGTCCAAGCCGAAGGTGATGCAAAGGATTTTTCCAAAGTTTCAAGGGTGATTCGAAATCGACTTGAAATATCAATGCCACTGCAATTGGATTCCACTGTTCATTACATTAAGAAGGTTCGTGGACAAATATTTCTAAGTACTAACTCAACACTTATTAATTCTCCATACAACACCTATAAGCACTATGGATTACCGCCTTCTCCTATTGGTAATCCAGGCTCTGCAGCTCTCGATGCGGCTTTGAATCCAGATGCAGGAGACTGGTTGTTCTTCATTACTGTTGCCCCGGGGGATACACGTTTTACGCGATCAAATGATGAGTTCTTAACCTGGAAAGCGTTGTACGAGAAGAATAGAAAGGCGGGTGCGTTTAATTGATTAAGGCCGCCGTTTTAGGTTCACCAATTTCTCATTCGCTCAGTCCGTTGTTGCATAAGACTGCCTATCGTGAACTTGGCATTGATGGCAGCTATGAGGCCATTGAGGTGCAAGCAGGTGGATTAGCAGGATTCATTTCGACTTTAGATTCATCGTGGAATGGCTTCTCATTAACAATGCCACTTAAAGAAGAGACCTTGTCTCTGGCAGATTCTATTGATCCCTTAGCTAAGCGGATCAAGAGTGCAAATACGTTAGTCAAAGACAATGGAAATTGGCACGCGACAACAACCGATGTTGCTGGTTTCACTAACAGCCTCAAAATGCATGAAGTCAAGATCGTTGGACATGTAGTAATTTTGGGCGCAGGCGCAACTGCTCGAGCTGCAGCGGCAGCTTGTGATGGCAATGCCTCGCTAATAACGGTAGTTAATAGATCTCAATCTCGAGTAGTAGATATGTCTGATGCCGTTCTTGAATCGCAGATCCAGTTCAAAGGTTGGAACGAAACAGAGTTATTTAGAGGTGCTGATTTAATTATTAGTACTACTCCCGCTGGTGTGACCGACTCTCTTGTCTTGCCACATCTGACTTCTAAGCCTTTTTTTGAAGCTCTTTACAATCCATGGCCCACGGTTGCTTCTAAGGAGTGGGCTATGCGTGGAGGAATGGTTATTGACGGTTTGGATTTATTGATACACCAAGCAATGGCCCAAATCGAGATCTTTTCTGGTGTTAAATTTGATCACGATTCGATGTACTCACTCTTGAGATCTGTCGGGGTTTTAGCCCTTACTTAATCCACAGTGAAAATATCTACACATAGAGTAAAAACTAGTCTTTCTTCATGTATTCACTGATTTTCGCTTTGCCCATAGTTATCGCTGATCTATCATCAAGAAAGATTCCGAATATCTATCTCATTTTCTATTGCTATCTAACATTCCCAATTCTCCTTTGGCGAGGGTTTCAAAGAATTGACTTAACCTGTGCTTTTGCGATTCTTCTTTTACTGTGCAGTTTATTAGGAATGGGGATGGGAGATATCAAATTGATTTTCCTGATATCTCTTTTAATAGGCTTAAACAGCATTTACCTCTTTGTCATTCTCTTCACTTCGATAATGGCATTCTCGCTTATGCAGATTTTTCTCATCTGGGCGATGTCGAAGGTATTTCCGGCCTCTATTGCCATGGCACCTGCGATATTTATGGGCACAGGCCTTTATTTGGCATCGGGCAGAGGCTAGTTTCTGCAAGAATACGCCCATGCGTTGGTTAACTGCAGGTGAATCACATGGTCAGGCGTTGAGTGCAATCATTGAAGGAATACCCGCTTCAGTTGAGATTACAACGGCCGATATCGATCGAAACCTTGAGCGTCGGCGATTGGGTTATGGCCGTGGAGCCCGGCAGAATTTTGAAGCTGACAAGGTAACAATCCTTGGGGGAGTTCGTTTGGGATTGACACAGGGTGGCCCTATCGCAATCCAAGTAGGCAATTCAGAGTGGCCGAAATGGGAGAAAGTCATGTCGGCTGATCCGGTTCCGAAAGATGAGATTGAGAACTTGGCACGAAATGCACCACTGACTCGCCCTCGTCCTGGTCATGCAGATTTAGTTGGAATGCAAAAATACGATTTAAATGATGCTCGACCAATTCTTGAACGCGCTAGTGCACGAGAGACTGCAGCAAGAGTTGCTTTAGGTGCGGTTGCGCGAAGTTTCTTGGAGCAAAGTGTCGGGATAACTATTTTGTCGCATGTTTTATCGATCGGAAAAGTTCGAGTACCTGAAGGAACACAACTTCCTCACGCCTCCGATCTGAAACGAATCGATGAAGACCCAGTTCGTTGTGCTGATCAAGCAACAAGTGCAGCAATGGTTGCTGAAATTGAAAGTGCACATACAGATGGCGACACATTAGGTGGAGTCGTTGAAGTATTAGCTTTCAATATGCCGCCGGGACTTGGTTCACATGTTCATTGGGATCGACGACTTGATGCGCGCCTTGCCGGTGCTTTAATGGGAATTCAAGCGATAAAAGGCGTAGAAGTTGGCGATGGATTCGAAACTGCGACACGTCGTGGTTCGGTTGCTCATGATGAAATCGAAAAAAATGCGCTTGGAAAAATTGTGCGTCGCACAGATCGAGCAGGCGGTACTGAAGGTGGAATGTCCAACGGTGAAATTCTACGTGTTCGCGCGGCAATGAAACCGATTTCAACTGTTCCAAAAGCTTTAGACACGATCGATATTGCTACAGGTGAAAGCGCAAAGGCAATTAACCAACGATCCGATGTCTGCGCCGTACCTGCTGCCGGTGTTGTGGCAGAAGCCATGGTCGCTCTCGTACTTGCGGAGGCAGTTCTAGAGAAGTTTGGCGGAGATTCGTTAACTGAAACACGACGAAATTTTAATAATTACATGCAGAATCTAAATTTCAAGTAATAATGCCACGAGTAATTTTAATCGGCCCTCCCGGGTGTGGTAAATCCACAGTGGGGGCTGCTTTGGCCCAGCATTTAGAGCTTTCATTTATTGATACTGATGTACAAGTCGAGAGTAATTTTGGCCAATCAATTTCAGATATTTTCGTCGACAAGGGCGAAGATTTTTTTCGCGAGCTTGAATACCAAGTGTTGAAAGAGGCTCTCACCAATCAAGATTGCATTCTTTCACTTGGTGGAGGAGCCCCAATCGCACAGAGGGCACAAGATCTTCTTCATGACGTTACTGCGCCAATAATCTTTCTAGATGTTTCCTTAGCAGTAGCGGCGCCACGCGTGGGTTTTAATCGTGATAGACCACTGTTGCTCTCAAATCCGCGAGCCCAGTGGCAGGCTTTAGCCGAGACACGGCGTCCGATTTATGAATCACTTGCTACAACAATCATTAAAGTTGATGGCATGAGCGTTGACCAACTGGTGACTTCAATAATAGGTCATATTTAATGCATACCATTCGCGTGAAGGCCGAACACGAGTACGACGTGGTGATTGGATGTAATTGGCAAGATGAAGTTCTGACCGCGATTAAAACCCATGATCGTGTTGCTTTTGTTTATTCCAGCGTTATGCGTGAACGTGTCAAAGAGTTGAATTCAAGTGATTGCGAAATTCATTTCTTTGAAGTTTCAGATGGTGAGTCAGCAAAGACGACACAAACCCTGAACTCACTGTGGAATTGGTTAGGCGCTTCTGGTTTCACACGTTCGGATTTAGTCATCGGTATTGGTGGCGGCACAATTACAGATTTAGCGGGATTTGCTGCAGCAACGTGGTTACGAGGAATTAGTTGGATAGCAGTGCCAACAACAGTTGCTGGAATGGTTGATGCAGCCATTGGCGGAAAGACCGGTATAAATAGCGACTACGGCAAAAATTTGATTGGTGCTTTTCACTCACCACAAAAGGTGCTTATTGACAGCAGTTGGTTGATCACGCTCTCTAATCGTGATTTTGCCGCTGGATTAGCTGAGGTGATTAAATGCGGCTTTATTAATGATCAAGCAATTTTGAATTCAATTGCCGGAAAAGATGTCCAGGAGATTCGTGCAGATGGTGTGCTGGTTATGGATTTGATTACGCGTTCAGTGGCCGTTAAGGCCCACGTCGTTGCCAGCGATTTTAAAGAGAGTTTTAACAGAGAGATACTCAATTACGGACACACACTTGGACATGCCATTGAAATTCATAGTAAGTACGCCCTTAGACATGGCGAAGCGATTTCGATTGGCCTTATCTTTGCCGCTGAATTGGCGCATATTAAAGGATATTTAACGCCGAAAATCGTTGAAGTTCATCGCCAGATTCTTGGGGCCGTAGGACTGCCGATCTCTTATCCGCGTGATGCATGGCAAACTCTGTATCCATTGCTTGCACTTGATAAGAAAGCACGTGGACACCAACTGCGTTTTGTAGCAATAAGTGGTCTTGGACAGACGCTAAGAATTGAAGATGCAAATGAAAGCGAACTCACCGCTGCTTATGAGAGAATTTGTTCATGAAGTTAATGGTTATTAACGGCCCTAATTTGGCGCGCTTAGATATTCGCGACTCTTCAATTTATGGAGATCTCAATTATGGTGAACTTAAATCGCTCATCGAAAACAGCGCTAAGTCATCAGGTTTTGATGCCGATGTTCGCCAAAGTAATGACGAAGCGACGATAATCTCCTGGCTTCATGAGGCTGCCGATGCAAAGATGCCGGTAATAATTAACCCGGCTGCATTTACCCATTATTCATATGCCATCCGTGATGCTGCAGAACTTCTTACAGCACCATTGATAGAAGTCCATTTGTCCAATCCAATGGCACGCGAGGAGTTCCGTCACACATCCGTAATCTCTGGAGTTGCCAACGGAACAATTGCAGGATTTGGTCCAAATTCTTATGTTTTAGCGATTAATGCCCTCAAAGCCCTCCTGGGCTGAGGCAAAACTCGGCATTTTTTACGGGTATCCTTGACCCCTTGCCATTGGTTTTCAATGGCCGCAATCAATTAACAATAGACATGAGTGGAGCTTGAACTGTGGCAACAACAGCGGATCTAAAAAATGGAATTACTCTCGATATCGAAAGCCAGCTATGGACCGTTATCGAGTTCCAACATGTTAAACCAGGTAAAGGTCCAGCTTTTGTTCGTACAAAATTAAAATCTGTTTTAACTGGAAAAGTTATAGATCGTACATTCAACTCAGGTGTCAAAATTGAGATTGCGATTCTTGAAAAGCGCGACATGCAGTACTTGTACAAAGAGGGCGATGATTTTGTATTTATGGATAGTAAAACTTACGACCAGATGACAATTTCAGAGGCCGTTGTAGGTGACATGGCTAATTACATGCTCGAAAATACTGATGCAGTTGTGGCAGTTAATGAAGGTAATCCTTTGTACATTGAGCTAGCAGCATCGGTACCATTGCGCATCACTTATACAGAGCCTGGAATCCAGGGAGATCGCTCATCTGGAGGCACAAAGCCTGCAACAGTTGAAACAGGAATTGAAATTCAAGTCCCACTATTTATCAAGCAAGATGAGTTAGTCATGGTTGATACACGCGATGGGTCATATCAAGGCCGCGCTAACTAGTGTCAGCTAGAAGTAAGGCCCGCAAACAGGCTCTAGATTTGCTCTTTGAGTCTGATATCCGCGGGACGAATGCTCTTGAAACTCTTAATCTTCGTGATGTCATAGAAGAGGGTCCGGATGCAAGGCCTATCCGTGAATACACCAGAACATTAATCACAGGAGTTTGTGACAATGCACGCAAGATTGATGAGTTGATTACGACTTATGCCCAAGGTTGGGATATGGATCGTTTGCCAAATGTTGACCGCAATATCTTGCGCCTAGGCATCTATGAAATTCTTTGGGCAAGTGATATTCCAGATAGCGTTGCAATCGATGAATCCCTTGATTTGGCTAAACAACTTTCTACTGATGATTCGGCCGGGTATATCCATGGCGTTTTAGGTCGAATTGCTTCACTTAAAGATAATATTTCTATTTAATCGGTAGTAATAAATCCTGTTCTTTAAGATAGCTTTTTAGCTCTTCATAACTACAGCCGATTGAAATCGTTAAGTACTCACAATCTTTATCTCGAAGTGAGAGAACTTCCCCATTGAAATCTTGGCGGGCTTTAATGATTCCGCTAATAAATGAGATGACGATTTGAAGAGTAAGTGAACTGTGCTTCTCTCTAGCTAAAATCTTCAATCGACGTAGATCAATGACTGTCTTTTCTGAGTTGACCTGCACCCCACTCATGCCCGTCAGTAGATAGGACAGAGGAACTTCGTAGAAATGCGCGATCTGAATGGCCTTTTTAATAGTCATCGCTCGATCGCCGCGTTCGTAAGAGCCCAGTGAGATTGCATGCAAACTGCCATTACTTAAACGCTCGATCTCAGAGAGCGTCAGCTTCTTTGAGCGGCGGACAGCGCGTAAACGCGCTGAAATCTCTTCAAGTTCTTGATCCATGGAGGCGATAGTAGGCACGGGCTGCAACATCAGAGTTTGGATATCCACAGGCAAAGCCTTCAAATGCTATAGTCGCCCCTGCATCCTTTAACGACCCATTCTGCGAGGTGGGGAAGGAGATTTACATGAGCGTTGCCCTGTCCGCACAGGATATTTCACGTGCGTTGATACGTATTTCCCATGAGATTCTCGAAAGAAATCATGGTTCAGCTGACATAACTCTTCTTGGTATTCCTACGCGTGGAGCACATTTAGCGGTTCGAATCTCACGCATCATGAGCGAAATTGAAGGACGCGAGATTGCCTGCGGAACCCTTGATATTACTTTGCACCGTGATGATCTGCGCTTGCGTCCTCCTCGAGCAATCATGCCTACATCGATTCCACCAATAGGAATTGAAGGCCGAGACGTCATACTCATCGATGATGTACTTTTTTCCGGCCGAACTATCCGCGCTGCCTTAGATGCGCTAGGTGAAGTTGGAAGACCTCGCAGCGTGCAGTTAGCGGCGCTAGTCGATCGTGGTCACAGAAAGCTTCCTATTCGAGCTGACTATGTTGGAAAAAACCTTCCCACTTCGCCAACTCAATCCGTCAAGGTGCAGCTAACCGAGATTGATGGAGTAGATGAGGTAGTTATTGAGGGGGAGTCGATCTAGTGCGCCATTTATTGTCGATAAGTGATTTAGATGCAACTCAAGCAATTGGAATTTTAGATACCGCTTCTGAATTAGCCAGAGTGAGTGATGGCCAAGTCAGGAAACTCCCGACTTTGCGAGGTCGGACCATTGTCAATTTATTTGCCGAAGATTCAACGCGCACACGAATCTCATTTGAAGCCGCTGCAAAGAGATTATCTGCAGATGTAATTAATTTTTCAGCGAAAGGTTCAAGTGTTAGTAAGGGTGAATCTTTGAAGGACACGGCTCAAACATTGCAGGCGATGGGGGCAGATGCAGTTGTTATTCGACACAGCGCATCAGGTGCTGCCCAACGCTTGGCCGATCTTGAATGGATGACTGGAAGCGTTATAAATGCTGGCGATGGAAGTCATGAGCATCCAAGCCAGGCGCTTTTAGATGCGTTCACGATTCGCAAGCATTTAGGAAGAGGCGGGAGAGATCTTGCTGGATTGCGGATTGCAATTGTTGGCGATGTCTTACATTCGCGAGTTGCTCGCTCCAATGTCTTACTACTCTCAATGCTGGGTGCTCACGTTGTATTAGTTGCTCCACCAACTCTTTTACCAGTTGGAATCGAAAATTGGCCTGCAACAGTTTCCTATGATTTTGATTCTGTGATTCCAAATGTTGATGCAATTATGATGCTACGAGTTCAAACAGAACGAATGACTGATCTGTTCTTTCCAAATTCCCGTGAATACTCTAGGTATTTTGGACTCAATTCAGAAAGAATGAGATTGATGTCCAAAGATGCCATTGTTATGCATCCTGGACCAATGAATCGTGGTTTGGAGATTTCGGCAGATGTAGCTGATAGTGCGCGCTCTGTGATTGTCGAACAAGTGACAAATGGAGTTAATGTTCGAATGGCTATTCTTTATGTTTTACTCGCAGGTGGACCTCTGGAAGTAGGAAAAAATTAATGAGCAATAATCGTTTCTTACTAAAAGGCGGGAAAATTCTTGGAGCCGCTCACTTAGATATCTTAATGAGCGGTGGCGTAATCGAAAATATTGGTGAGAATTTGGTCGATGCTTCTGCCATCGTATTTGATATCTCCGAATCAGTGGTGTTACCCGGCTTAGTTGATTTGCATACGCATTTACGCGAACCTGGTCGCGAAGATTCCGAGACCGTCTTAACTGCTAGTAAGGCTGGAGCAAAGGGTGGATTTACGGCACTTTCTGCAATGGCGAACACTTCACCAGTTGCAGACACTGCAGGAGTAGTCGAACAGGTTTTCAGGTTGGGCCAAGATGCGGGATTCTTAGATGTATTTCCGATAGGCGCAGTTACGCAGGGACTTAAGGGCGAACAACTTTCTGAAATCGGCGCGATGGCCGATTCAAAAGCCCGCGTTAGAGTCTTTAGTGATGACGGCAACTGCGTTTCAGATCCATTGGTCATGCGACGAGCACTTGAATACATCAAGAAATTTGATGGAGTGATTGCTCAACATGCACAGGAGCCACGGTTGACTGTGGGTGCACAAATGAACGAGGGAAGCGTAAGCGCAACATTAGGTCTCAAAGGTTGGCCAGCAATCGCTGAGGAAGCGATCATTGCCCGTGATGTTTTATTAGCCGATCACGTCAAATCTCGCTTACACATCTGCCATGTAACGACGGCAGGGGGCGTAGAAATTATCCGTTGGGCCAAGGCCCGCGGTATTCAAGTTACGGCAGAAGTCACTCCACATCATTTATTACTCACCGATGAGCTTGCAAGCAGTTACGACCCGGTTTTCAAAGTAAACCCACCTCTGCGAACAACAAAAGATGTCATGGCACTTCGCGAGGCGCTCTCTGACGGCACAATCGATATCGTGGCCACAGATCACGCGCCGCATTCAAGTGAGTCAAAAGATTGTGAATGGCAAGAAGCATCCTTTGGAATGATCGGTCTAGAAACCGCATTGCCAATTATTAACAAAACAATGGTTCAGACCGGACTCTTAGATTGGGCTGGAGTTGCTGAACGCTTATCAGTAACACCTGCCCGCATAGGCCGATATACAGAACATGGCCAAAAACTTGCTATTGGTTCCCCCGCACACATCACTGTGATTAATCCAACGCATAATTGGATCGTAGATCGTGATTTGGTTCTTTCGAAGAGTCGAAATACTCCATACCATGGCTACGAATTACCAGGATTGGTGACCCACACGTTTTTCCGGGGCCAACCAGTAGTCATTAATGCTCAAGTAATAGACAAGGTGGCAATGTAATGGCGGTTGCATATCTTGTGCTTGATGATGGTCGAATTTTTGAAGGAAAATCCTGGGGGGCAACTGGAAAAGTTTTCGGTGAAGCTGTTTTTCAAACGGGCATGACTGGATATCAAGAAACTTTAACTGATCCGTCTTACCACAAGCAGGTTGTAGTGATGACCGCTCCACATATTGGAAACACTGGTGTTAATGATGCCGACAATGAATCAACGAAGATTTGGGTAGCCGGTTTTGTAGTTCGAAACCCGTCGACTCTAACCTCAAATTGGCGATCTCAAAATGATTTAGAGGCAGAGTTGATCAAACAAGAGATAGTCGGAATTCAAAATGTAGACACACGTGCCATTACAAGACACCTTCGCGATCGTGGTGCAATGCGCGTAGGAATCTTTTCAAATATGGAACTCTCTCGAGAAGAGATGGTTGTCGAAGTCCGAAAATCGCCACAGATGTCGGGTGCTTTTTTGGTCAAAGATGTTTCTACACCTGTTACTTATGTTATTCCTGCAAAGGGTCAGAGGAAATTCGTTGTGGCAGCGTTGGATTTAGGGATTAAGGCTGCAACTCCGCGGATGCTCTCTGAGCGCGGAGTAGAGGTGCATGTGATGCCATTTGATTCAACACTTGTTGATATCCAGGCAATCCATCCAGATGGAGTTTTCTTATCTAATGGTCCCGGGGATCCTTCCACGATGACCGATGCAATCGAACTAGTACGTTCAATTCTGATACAACAGATTCCTATTTTCGGAATATGTTTTGGACATCAAATTCTTGGACGTGCATTGGGATTTGAAACCTATAAATTGCAGTTTGGTCACCGTGGAATTAATCAACCTGTGATTGATAAAAATACTGGTAAGGTCGAAATCACCGCACATAATCACGGCTTCGCATTAAAAGCGCCAACTGATTCACAGTTCACAACGGTATACGGACCTGGAGAAGTTACTCATATCTGCCTTAATGATGGAGTTGTCGAGGGATTGCAACTTCTAGAGGGCCCAGCGTTCTCAGTTCAATATCACCCTGAAGCCGCCGCTGGTCCCCATGATGCGGCATATTTATTTGATCGATTCATAGATTTAATGTCGAAGAAGGTGAGTATTTAATGCCGCTAGATCCTTCGATTAAGAGTGTTCTTGTAATAGGAAGCGGACCAATCGTTATTGGGCAAGCATGTGAATTCGATTACTCTGGAACACAGGCATGTCGAGTTCTACGTGCCGAAGGAATCCGTGTTGTATTGGTTAACTCCAATCCTGCAACAATCATGACTGATCCAGAGTTTGCAGATGCGACTTATATAGAACCGATTACCCCTGAAATCATCGAAAGAATTATTGCTCTAGAAAAACCAGATGCAGTGTTGGCAACACTAGGCGGTCAGACCGCACTTAACGCTGCGATTGGCCTTTTTGAGCGAGGAACTCTAGCGAAATACGGAGTAAAGCTAATTGGTGCAGATGTTGATGCTATTCAACGCGGCGAAAACCGTGAACTTTTCAGAACAATTGTTGAAAAAGTTGGAGGAGAATCGGCAAAATCGATTATCTGCCACACCATGGAGGAGATTTTTTCCGCTGTTGTCGAACTCAATTACCCAGTGGTTGTGCGCCCTTCATTTACGATGGGCGGGCTTGGGTCAGGTATCGCCTTCAGCGAGAATGAGCTACGTCAAATTGCAGGTGCGGGCCTTCGACACAGCCCAACCTCGGAAGTTCTTCTTGAAGAATCTATTATTGGATGGAAAGAGTATGAACTTGAAGTAATGCGGGATCGCAAAGACAATGTTGTAATAGTTTGCAGTATTGAGAACCTTGACCCTATGGGTGTTCATACGGGCGACTCAATTACAGTCGCTCCAGCTATGACCTTAACTGATGTTGAATACCAGAAGCTTCGCGATCTCTCTATAGATATTATTCGAGAGGTTGGAGTAGACACAGGTGGTTGCAATATCCAATTTGCTGTCAACCCTAGCAACGGTCGGATTATCGTAATCGAAATGAATCCAAGAGTCTCGCGCTCGAGTGCTTTAGCTTCGAAGGCAACTGGTTTTCCCATCGCAAAGATCGCTACTAAGTTGGCAATTGGTTATACGTTAGATGAGATTCAAAACGATATTACCAAGGTTACTCCGGCATCCTTCGAACCAACTTTAGATTATGTTGTAGTTAAAGTTCCACGTTTTGCTTTTGAAAAATTTGCCGATGCCGACCCACGTTTGACCACGACTATGAAAAGTGTTGGCGAAGCGATGGCAATTGGTCGCTCATTTTCAGAGGCGCTTATGAAGGCGTTGCGTTCATTAGAGCGTAAAGAGGCGATCTTTTCTTGGCCGCAGGTCAGTGAACAAGAGAAGCAAAATCTTCTTGTATCAATGACTATCCCTACTGAATACCGTCTGCAACAAGTACAAAAGGCAATGTGGGCAGGAGCATCAATTGATGAGGTTTTTGCCGCAACGAAGATCGACCCATGGTACTTGCGCCAAATTCAAATTATTAATGAGCAAGCTTTTGCGATTTCACAGCGAGGCGAATTAACTTCGGATTTACTTCGAGAAGCAAAATCAAATGGATTCTCAGATGCTCAAATTGCTTCACTTCGAGGCCTAAGTGAAGATGAAGTTCGTCGCGATCGACATCACTTCGGTATTAGACCTGTATATAAAACTGTCGACACATGCGCAGCAGAGTTTGAAGCTTTCACCCCTTATTACTATTCAAGTTATGAAGAAGAGAGTGAAGTACGACCGCGAACATCGCCTGCAGTAATTATTTTAGGAAGCGGACCCAATAGAATTGGCCAGGGAATCGAATTTGATTATTCTTGTGTTCATGCATCTTTTGTTTTGCGTGAAGCGGGTTTTGAAACGATTATGGTCAACTGTAATCCAGAGACCGTTTCCACCGATTACGACACAAGTAATCGCTTGTATTTTGAACCATTGACTCTTGAAGATGTGATTGAAGTAGTACATGCAGAAACATTGGCTGGTCCCGTTCTAGGTGTAATCACACAGTTAGGTGGACAAACGCCATTGGGACTAGCCGCCGGTTTAAAGGCGGCAGGAATTACGATTCTTGGTACGAGCCCAGATGCAATTAATCTGGCTGAAGAACGTGGCGCATTTGGAAACATCTTGGCTGAGCAAGGATTGACGGCCCCTGAATTTGGAATGGCATCCTCTCAATTAGAAGCCATAACTATCGCTCAACGCATTGGGTATCCAGTTTTAGTTCGACCTTCATTTGTACTTGGTGGCCGTGGAATGGAGATTGTCTATGACGATGCAGCCCTAGGTGGTTTTATAACTCGCGCCACAGATATCACTCCGGATCATCCAGTTCTTGTTGATAGATTCTTAGATAGTGCAATTGAAATCGATGTTGATGCTCTCTTTGATGGCTATGAACTCTTTTTAGGGGGAGTCATGGAGCACATCGAAGAGGCAGGAATTCATAGCGGTGATAGCGCGTGTGTGTTGCCTTCAATGACAGTGACACCAATGCAGCTGGAAGAGATTCGAATTGCAACAGAAAAGATTGCACGAGGGGTCGATGTCCGTGGCCTGATTAATATTCAATTTGCAATCGCAGATTCAAAACTTTATGTACTAGAAGCCAACCCAAGAGCTTCTCGAACTGTTCCATTTGTTAGCAAAGCAACTGGTGTACCCCTTGCAAAGGCAGCTGCTCGAATAGCTGTGGGTGCAACTATTGCTCAGCTACGCGAAGAGTTGTTGTTACCAAATCACGGTGATGGAGTCGCAAAGGGAATCTCAGTTAAAGAGGCGGTGCTTCCCTGGAATCGCTTCCGTCGAACCGATGGACGAGGCGTAGATGCAGTGCTCGGACCTGAGATGCGCTCAACGGGTGAGGTTATGGGAATATCACCAACTTTCGGTGAAAGTTATGCAAAGAGTCAGATTGCAGCCTTCGGTCCGCTTCCTAAATCAGGAACAGTGTTTATATCTCTTGCTGATAAAGATAAAGAGTCAGGGATATCTCCTGCCCAAGGTCTACAGGAATGTGGATTTAGAATTCTAGCCACAGAAGGTACTGCATCATTTTTAAAAGATCATGGCATTACATGTATCACTGTTCGCAAAAACTCTGAAGGTACTGGACCAATGGGCGAGCGAACTATCGTTGACATAATTAACTCAGGCGATATCGATTTAGTCATTAATACTCCAGTTGGTCGCGGCACAAGGCAGGATGGTTGGTTGATTCGTACTGCCTCAGTTCAGCGTTCCATTCCTATCATTACTACAACAGCGGGATTTAGTGCAGCAGTAGAAGGAATTCGCTTTTTGCAGGCAAATGAACTCTCAATTAAATCCCTGCAAAAATGGTTGGCCTAATCATGTCAACAATAAATAAAAACGCCGCGCAAGTCCGTGCTGCAGTAGTGAGCAATAAACGTGTTGGGCAATATCATCAACTCATCATTAATATTGGTGACCTCGCCGGTCTTTGTAAGCCGGGAAACTTTGTTGCTATAAATGTTGGTGGCGAAAATTCACGTATGGTTTTACGTCGCGCCTTTGCTATCTCACGTGTTTCAGTGAGTTCAACTTTTGGCGGAACTATGGAGTTAATTGTCGCTCCTCATGGTCAAGGAAGTAAATGGTTATGTGCTCAAAATGAGGGCGCGCTTCTCGATGTAGTGGTGCCATTAGGTAAAGCATTTGGAATTCCCACCGAACCGGTACAGGTTCTTCTTGTTGGGGGAGGCTATGGTTCGGCCCCTTTGTTTGGCTTAGCCGAAACTCTTAACTCACGTGGTTGCAGAGTCGACATGTTGCTTGGCGCAAGCACGGCATCAAAGATTTATGCCCCCATGGAAGGCAAACGTTCAGTGAACTCCCTTCGGATCTATACCGAAGATGGTTCGATGGGCCAAAGTGGACGAGTAACTGAACCAATTCGCGAGTTGATCAAAGATCTCAATATCGCAGTCATCTATTCATGCGGTCCAATGGCTATGTTGGCCGCGATCGATGAAATTACACGAGGCAGTGATGTTGTACATCAATGCGCCGTCGAAGAGTCGATGGCCTGCGGAATAGGTATCTGTATGACATGTGTTCTTCCGGTTGCAGATGAAACAGGAAATATTTCAATGCTGCGATCGTGCATTGACGGCCCGGTTATGGATGGTTCCTACGTTCAATGGGACAAAGTGGGTAAGGTTTTATGAGTGCAGTAGATCTTTCGACCACTTTAGGAAATGCATGGTTTCCAGCTCCAACTTTTACTGCAAGCGGATGCGCAAGCTCGGGACGCGAACTTGCGCAGTTCTTTAATCTTCGCGACGTGGGCGGTGTAGTAACAAAATCAGTAATGATGAAAGCTCGTACTGGTCGTCCTACTCCTCGAATGGCTGAAACTCCTAGTGGAATGCTTAATTCAATTGGATTACAAGGTCCGGGTATCGATGCTTTTATAGCTAAGGACATCCCTTACCTATTGGAGCAAAAGGCTCGCATCATTGTTTCTATAGCTGGAGAAACTGTTGAAGAGTATTCAACTTTGGCTCGCAAACTTCGCGCGGTATCTGGAATAAGTGCTATCGAAGTAAATATCTCATGTCCAAACGTGGAAAACCGTGGATTAGTTTTTGCTTGTGATCCAGAGGCGTCTCGGCGCGTAATCGATGGAGTTCGTCGAACTATCGGAGGCGAACTACCGATCATTGCAAAACTCTCACCTGATGTGACTGATCTAGTTTCAATTGCACGCGGTGTAGTAGATGCCGGCGCTGATGGCCTAGCTCTAATCAATACCGTTCTTGGAATGGTTATAAATATCGACACAATGCGCCCACATTTAGGTGGTAAAACAGGCGGGCTTTCAGGTCCTGCAATTCGACCAATTGCTGTTCGCGCGGTGTACCAAGTGCATGCGGCAATGCCGCAAGTGCCAATTCTTGGAATGGGTGGGATCTCAACTGGACGTGATGCTTTGGAGATGATTGCCGCTGGCGCAAGTGGAGTTTCAATTGGTACTGCAAGTTTTGGAAATCCGACAGCAATTATTTCAATTCAAAATGAACTCCGTGATCTACTGAGCGCAAAAGGATTTACTTCTTTGCGACAAGCTATTGGATATGCACATCGACCAGAGAGCGAGTGATTGATGGCAAAATTAGCACCAATCGTTTTAGCAGTGGACACTCCGGATTTATCAGTTGCCAAAGAATGGGTTAAAGCAACGGATGGGATCATCTCGGTTGTTAAATTAGGTTTAGAATTTTATTTAACTTTTGGAAATGATGGTGTGAGCCAGATTGCAGATCAGACCGGCTCTAATATTTTTCTTGATCTTAAACTTCACGATATTCCACACACTGTAAAAGGTGCTGCACAAGCAGTTGCTGCACTTCGACCTAAATTTCTTACTGTCCATGCATCTGGTGGTGTAGCAATGGTTAGCGCCGCCGCACAAGCGATGCCCGAGACACTAATCACCGGTGTCACGGTTTTGACCTCATTAAGTGAAAGAGACGTCGAAGACATAGGTTTCAAATCTGATGCACTTGATTCCGCAGTTGGATTAGCAAAAATCGCGGTGGATGGGGGAGCACGAGCAATTGTCTGCTCGCCCTTGGAGATTTTAGCGATACGAGAATCTGTGGGAGATTTAGTAACGATTATTACACCAGGGGTACGTCCATCGGATTCTTCTGCTGCCGATGATCAGATGCGGACTATGACTCCGCGCGAAGCGATTAATCGTGGTGCCAACTACGTGGTTATCGGCCGTCCAATAACCTCTTGGTATGCACAAGGTTCACAAGCTATGCGCGAACGAGCGGTTCAAATCGCTGAAGAGATTCTCAAGTAAGCCCTGGAACCGTTAGATTAAGACTATGGGCGCACCACCGAAACTTACTCCGCAGCAACGCAACGCTGCATTGCTCAAGGCGGCAGCTTCCAGAAAGCGCCGTGCGGAGATAAAGAGCAAAATTAAAAGTTCGGACTTTACAATTGATAATGTTTTAGAACTTGCCCAACATGATGATGCCATAGCAAAGATGAGAGTTCGTGAACTACTTGAAGCGCTATCGGGGGTCGGTAAAGTTAGGGCACAGAGCTTGATGGAGAAGTTAAATATCTCCCCGACGCGTAGAATTGCAGGCCTAGGCCGTCATCAAATTAAGGAACTGCGTAACGAATTTATGAAGACAACACATGCCATTCGGCCCGGAAAGCTATTAGTACTCTCGGGTCCGGGTGGTGTTGGAAAGAGCACGGTGGCTGCGCAGTTGAGGAAATCAGGAGATTTTTGGGTCAGTGTTTCTGCGACAACTAGATCTTCTCGAAACAATGAACTCAATGGAATCGATTACTACTTCATTGATGATGAGGAGTTTGATCGACGAATTAAGCATGATGAGTTTTTAGAGTGGGCAGAGTTTGCAAATAATAGATATGGAACGCCGAGCGCAGAAGTTGAAGATGCTCTAAATCGTGGCGAAAATGTCTTACTAGAGATTGAAATAGATGGCGCCAAGCAAGTTAAATCCCATCTTCCAGCAGCGATATTGGTATTCCTTGAGCCCCCATCTTGGGAAGAGTTGGTAGCTAGATTGGAAGGTCGGGGCACAGATAGCCCTGATAGAAGGGCTCATAGATTGCAATTAGCCCAAGACGAGCTGGCGGCAGCCTCATTTTTCGATCATGTCATCGTAAATGACTCTGTCGAGCGGGTTGTGGCTCAACTGGTATCATTGGCCTCTTGAACTCGCATACGGGTTCTCATGGCGATCTAAATCTGAGCGGGGACAATTATGGATGGCATTACAAATCCACCTATCGATGAACTTTTGGATAAAGCTGGCTCTAAATACAGCCTTGTTCTGTACGCTGCAAAGCGAGCACGCCAAATCAACGCTTACTACTCACAGTTAGGCGAGGGTCTTTTAGAGTACGTGGGGCCACTTGTTGAAACTCATGTTCATGAGAAGCCACTTTCAATCGCACTTCGCGAGATTAACGAAGGCTTGCTCACTATTGAAAATCTAGAACCAACCGCGTAACTGCCTGGTTGTAAATGTCTGTCACTAACCGCGAGGTTATTCTCGGTATAGGTGGCGGAATTGCTGCATATAAATCTGCAGATTTATTACGGCGGTTGCAAGAGCATGGTTTCTTGATCACTGTAGTTCCAACTCCTTCCTCGCTCAATTTTGTTGGTGCTGCCACGTGGGAGGCGTTGTCTCATCGCCCGGTAACCACACAAGTGTGGGAGCGTGTTGATGAAGTGCGCCATGTTGCTTTGGCACAGCAGAGCGATTACATCCTCATTGCACCAGCGACCGCAGATCTCATTGCACGATTAGCTGCCGGTAGAGCTGATGATTTATTAACGAACTGTGTTCTTGCAAGCACTAGCCCAAAGTTGATTGTTCCTGCGATGCATACATCGATGTGGCTTGACCCTGCAACCGTGGCCAATGTTGCCACGTTACGTAATCGTGGTTTTCGAGTTATGGAACCAGTGGTTGGACGATTAACCGGTTCAGATAGCGGTCAAGGACGCTTTCCCGACACCAATGAGATTCTTGAAGAGTTCTTTAACATGACTAGAACTTCTCAAGATCTTTCTGGAGTACGCCTTCTTGTAACAGCCGGTGGAACACGAGAAGCAATTGATCCAGTTCGATTTATTGGAAACAGGTCTTCTGGCAAACAGGGAGTCGCAGTAGCAAAGGCTGCAGCAGCCCGTGGAGCGCACGTCGAATTGATTGCTGCAAATATTGATATTGAGAAGATACCCGGGGTCGCGATCACGCATGTCGAAACCGCAGACCAGATGCTGATTGCCTTACAAAGTTCATTTTCTGGAGTAGATATCCTTGTAATGGCCGCGGCCGTTGCAGATGCCAAACCAAAAGTTACGGCGGCGGGAAAGATCAAGAAAGCGCAATTTACAGAGATTGAATTAGAAGCCAATCCAGATTTATTGGCTTCATTAATACCATTAAAGAATAATCAGGTGATGATCGGATTTGCAGCTGAAACCAGTGATCTTGTTACATCTGCACAAGGAAAGCTTTCTGCAAAGGGTTTGGATTTGATATACGTAAACGATGTCTCTAACGGCGCCATTTTTGGTGAAAACGAGACTGAGGGTACAATTCTAACGGCTCACGGTGAAATCATCCCGATTTCACATCAATCTAAAGACACGCTGGCCAATCTTCTCCTCGATTACGCTATTAAGCAGTTAGGTTAGGACAATGTCACAACGCCTCTTCACATCTGAATCTGTCACTGAAGGACACCCAGACAAGATTGCCGATGCAATCTCGGATGCAGTCCTGGACTCATTACTCTCACAAGATCCAAAATCTCGAGTAGCAGTTGAAACTCTCATCACCACTGGACAAGTCCATGTTGCAGGTGAAGTTACAACTGATGGTTATGCAGATGTTATGGGAATCGTTCGTGACACTGTTCTCAACATTGGCTATGACTCATCTGATAAGGGATTCGATGGAAACAGTTGTGGCGTTTCTATCTCTATTGGGCAGCAGTCACAAGATATTGCGCAAGGCGTGGATGATGCTTACGAGCATCGAGTTGGCGAACAAGTCGATCCATTGGATTTGCAGGGTGCCGGTGATCAAGGTTTGATGTTTGGTTATGCCTGCGATGACACAAAAGAGTTAATGCCGTTGCCGATTTGGTTGGCTCATGCACTTGCTCAAAAACTAACGGAAGTTCGTAAATCTGGTTTACTTCCTTATCTTCGCCCCGATGGAAAAACTCAAGTCACTATTGAGTACGATGGCGATCGTGCGGTTGGAATAAACACGGTAGTCATTTCTAGTCAGCATGCAGAAGAAGTAGATGTAGCTAAGAAATTGACTCCAGAGATTATCGAGTATGTAATCGACCCTATTTTGGCAACAATTGATTTACCGCGCACCGAACTTCGTACTCTTATCAATCCCACAGGACGCTTTGTTATTGGTGGACCAATGGGCGATGCTGGATTAACCGGGCGCAAAATTATTGTTGACACTTATGGCGGAATGGCCCGCCACGGTGGTGGAGCGTTCAGCGGAAAAGATCCATCAAAGGTGGATCGATCTGCTGCATATGCAATGCGTTGGGTTGCAAAGAATGTGGTAGCAGCTGGCCTTGCACGTCGTTGCGAAGTGCAAGTTGCCTATGCAATCGGTAAAGCACAGCCAGTCGGTGTTTTTGTGGAAACTTTCGGAACTGAAACCGTTCCAGTTGCAAAGATTCAAAACGCTGTAACAACTGTTTTCGATCTTCGTCCCGCAGCAATCATTCGCGATCTTGATTTACTACGTCCTATTTACTCTCTTACAAGTGCTTACGGCCACTTTGGTCGCGAACTTCCAGAGTTTGCTTGGGAACGTACTAATCGTGTGGCTGATCTTCAAAACGCAATTAAGTAACAACAGTGGCAACGCCACGGTTATTTAAACTCAAGGCGCAAACGGCACCTTCGCTGATTGGTCCGGTTGCAACTGATTTAGCGTATGCAAAAATCTGGGTCGATACCGGCGTTTTTCACTTAGATGAAGCTTTTGACTACCAAGTTCCCGAAAAGCTCTCACCGCTCGTTGAAACAGGGGTGCGAGTTCAAGTTCCATTTGGATCACGGGAAGTTGAAGGCATTGTTATCGAGCGGCTAGCGCACAGTGATTCTCAAGCAAAAATGAAAGCCATCAGCAAGGTTCTTTCGCCGCACCCAGTTGCTACTTCCTCAACTTTGAAACTTATTTCAGAGGTAGCTAGGCATTGGGCAGGAAATCCTTGGGACGTAATTCGAAGCGCAATTCCTCCTCGAGTAGCAGCTGTAGATAAATTGCATGTATCAAGTAAGCAAGAACCCAACATTGAAAACGGTTCAGGTCATGTTTCCTTTCTGGCATTTGAGCCGCACATTGAACCAACGATCTCAGCGGCCAATCTTGCAATTGATGCACTCTCGCGCGGCTCTGTTCTCATTGTTGCTCCTGATGAGCGAGACATTACTAAGTTGCTCGATGCCCTAAAGGTTGTGAGTGATCAAGTACTACGTGTCGATAGCGGTGTTTCACGAAGTGAAAGGTATTCCGCTTTTTTAAGAACTCTAGCTCCGGGACACCACCTGATAATTGGTGCCAGAAACGCGGTACTGGCTCCGCTTCCATCAGGTTCAACGATTATTGTCTTTAAAGAATCTTCACCTGATCTCTACGAGTTGCGCACTCCAGGTTGGAATGCCAGAGATATAGCAATCATGCGCAGTTCTTTGGATTCTGCAGTTGTAGTTCTATGTGGATACGTACCTTCCTTAGATGTTGCTGCACTTATCGAAAACAAGCAGGTGCGCTATCTCAATGCGCCGGCTCACGTGAATGTAAAGGCATTTGCATCAGTTGATTCTTCACTTTTGCCCGGCCGCATCTTTACTGACATCCGTTCAAGTGTTAAAACCGGACCGGTGCTATTTGTCCTGCCACGTAAGGGTTACGCCAACGCCGTTCTATGTGCGCACTGTAAGAATATTGCACTATGCACGTGTGGCGGAAAACTATATTTGACTTCCAAGAACGCTGACCCTGCATGTCGTATTTGTGGCAAAGTATTGAAAGAGTGGAGATGTGCCTATTGTCAACGTGAACGCATTTTTGCCGTATCACGGGGAATTGAACGCGCATCAGAGGAGATTTCTAGAGCTTTTCCCAATATTCCGGTAATTCTTTCTTACGCAGATGTAATCAAAACCCGCGTTGAAGCCAAGCCTTCACTCATCTTGTCTACACCTGGATCAATGCCATCTGTAGAAGGTGGATATTCGGCCGTGGTAATTCTTGAGGGATTAAGTTACTTCACACATGATGACCTGCGAGCACAGGAGAGAGCTTGCGAACTATTCTTTGAAACCGCAGCGATGGTGAAGAAAGGGGGAGTAGTGCTGCTCTCAATCGAGGAAACCAATCCGATTGTTGCCGCTTTAATACGTTGGAACCCAGCGACATTATTAAAGCGTGAGTTAAAACAACGTGAAGAGATATCTTTCCCCCCTTTTGCAGCCAGCGCAGTTCTTGAAGTACCTACCTCCCAGGCAAATGCTTTAGTGATGGGTATTAATCGTGCGATTTCGGAAGTAAGAGTTGGACAGAGAGCTCGCGTTCTGGGTCCAACGAAATTGGATTCAACTACCAGCAAGATTGTTGTATTTAGCGATGTCGAATCACAAAATTCGTTAACCGCCTTCATGCATGAACTTATGCGTCGACGCAGTATCTCGAAAAAGATAGATTCCACGCTGCGTATCAATCCATATTCACTTTAGTATTTTTGATAGACTCAGACTATGTCGATTCAAGAGATTCGCCTCTTCGGAGATCCAGTGCTGCTCACGCCAGCATCTCCCGTAATAGATTTTGATAAAGAACTCCGTAACTTAGTTGCAGATTTGACTGACACTATGCTCGAGGCTCCCGGAGCAGGACTTGCTGCGCCTCAAATAGGTGTGCCTCTACGCGTGTTTACTTGGCATGTAGATGATGTTTTAGGACATTTGATCAATCCCACTCTCTCATTGGGTGATGATATTCAAGACGGCGACGAAGGTTGTTTATCATTTCCTGAAATGCGATACGAAACTAAACGTGCCCTTAAGGCAGTAGCAAAGGGTTTCAATATGTTTGGCGAACCAATTGTCGTAGAAGGATCTGAGTTTCTGGCTCGCGCGTTGCAACATGAAACTGATCATCTTGATGGCATCCTATTTATAGATCGTTTATCTCCCGAAGATCGTAAGTTGGCTATGAAAGAGATCAGGGAATCTGAATGGTTCAATCTAGAAAAAGAAAAGGGAAGTACCCCGATTATTAGGAGCTCGCCGCATTCAATTTTCGGGCGGAATACTTAATGCGTATTGGAGTCGCCGCTACTCCAGATGTTGCAATCCCAGCACTCAATTGGCTTAAAGAGTCAAAACATGAGTTAGTTTGTGTAATAACTCAACCGGACCGACCATCTGGCCGAGGCCAAAATATGACAACCTCAGCAGTCGGTAATTGGGCAACTACCAACTCAGTTGAAGTTGTGAAACCAGTTTCCGCAAATGAATTAGATCAGGCGCTGGTTGATTTAGATCTACTTTTAACGATTGGTTACGGACGAATTCTGCCAAAACAATCCCTTGAAATTCCCCGCTTTGGTTGTATCAATCTTCATTTCTCACTATTACCGAAATATCGTGGAGCTGCTCCGGTACAAAGAGCGATTGAAAACGGCGAAGCGCAAACTGGGGTGAGTGTTTTTCAACTTGATGAAGGAATGGACACAGGTCCCATTTATGCATCTCTTCCTTTTCAAATATCGCCAACTCTTCGAAGCTCTGAACTGCTTGCTGATTTATCGGACCTAGGCGTTCTTGCAATTTCTCAGGCGCTGACTGATATTGAAAATAACGTTAAACCAATAAAGCAGCACGGAGAGGCATCGTTAGCAAAAAAGCTAAGTAAAGAAGAAGGTGCGATAGATTGGCGAAATTCTTCGGCCGTTATTATTAATAAGATCCGTGCCTTTTATCCTTCTCCAACAGCTTGGACCACATTTCGCAACCAACCGGTGAAGATCACAATGGCGCAAAGTGTTGAAGTGAAGTATGAATTGTTGCCTGGCCAACTACTTGTACAAGATGGAATGTGTGTAATTGGAACTGGTGATGGCAATATCTCACTAATTTCGGTGATTCCAGCAGGAAAGAAAGAGATGTCAGCTTTAGATTGGTCACGCGGCGCACGATTTACTGGACAGGAACATTGTGGTTGAAGCACGCAGAAATACCTTTAAAGCTCCTAAACCCGATGCCGTTCGATTGCTTGCCTTTGATCTAATCACTGAAGTAAATCGTAACGAAGGTTATTCAAATCTACTTTTGCCTGCAGCACTTAATGCTTCAACTTTGGAGGATCGTGATCGCAATCTTGTTACCGAACTTGTTTATGGCACATTACGAATGCAGGGCAAGCATGACTGGGTTCTGGCACAGATTTCTGATCGTCCTTGGTCTGAAGTCGACACGGGAATAGTAGATATTGCTCGCATGGGAGTTCATCAAATACATGAACTTCGCATCCCAGACCATGCATCTGTTTCGGCTACGGTCGAAGTAGCTCGTAAACGCTTAGGGGAGTCGAAAGCCAGTTTCGTAAACGCCTTGCTTCGCTCAGTTACTAGAAAGAGTTATGAAGAATGGTTTGAACCTCTTGAAGCAATTACGGATCAAGTAGTTCGTTTGGCTATTCAATATTCACACCCAGAGTGGATAGTCTCAGCATATTTCGATTTGTTGAAAGATTGGCAACTGGTTGAAGCTGAACTGCAAACCAATAATATTCCTGCTCTGCCTACTTTGGTTTCATGGCCCGGTTATTCAACTCAGGAAGAGTTAATCGCTCTCGGCGCGCAAGCAACCCAATATTCAAAGCTTGGCGCAAGGCTCAAAGGTAATCCAGGTAATTTAGATTTAATCAGGCATCGCTTAGCCGGTGTGCAAGATGAGGGATCACAGTTAGTTGCAACTGTATTTGCAGCAGCTAGCGGTGGTTCTACTTGGTTAGATATGTGCGCAGGTCCTGGAGGCAAAGCCGCACTTTTATCTAGCATTGCCAAAGAGCGGGATATAACGTTTACGGCAAATGAGTTTTCGAGCGCGCGTGCCGATTTGGTTAAGAAAGTCGTGCATGGTGCACGTGTAATTTGCGGCGATGGTCGCGATATCGCTTCCCTCGGTGAAAGCTTTGATGCAATTCTTGTAGATGCGCCATGTACTGGTTTAGGTGCGTTGCGTCGGCGTCCTGAAGTTCGATGGAGACGATCACTTGCCGACCTGCGCGAACTTACGTTATTGCAACGTGAATTAATTGAGGCATCCATATCAGTTATGAATGATGGAGCAGTTTTAGGATATGCAACTTGTTCTCCGCATTTAGCTGAAACAACGGTGCAGGTATTGGATATATTGAAGAAACACCCAGAACTCGAGCAGATTGATGTCACTCCATATTTACCTGGCAACCTCCTTGAGGCAACACGCGCTGGCGCTATGTCACTCTGGACGCATAAACATGGAACAGATGCGATGTTTCTTGCCTTGTTTCGCAAGAAATAGCGGGCATAGGAGTTAGGGTAAGAATATGTCTAGAGAAATACGAATCACTCCGAGTATCTTGAACGCCGATTTTGGCAATTTAGATGCTGAAATCACCAAGATTGCAGACGTATCTGACCTTATTCATTTAGATGTCATGGACAATATCTTTGTACCAAATTTTACTTTTAATTTTGAGAGTGCTCAGTCAATTATAAAGCGTTGCCCCATTTCAGTTGATGCTCATTTAATGGTGGCAGATGTAGATCTAATTGCTCCGCAGTATGCAGAAGTTGGATGTGCGAGCGTAACAATCCATGCAGAGGCCACAAAGGATATTGCGCAAACACTGCGCGCAATTCGTAATGAGGGAGCACGTTCAGGATTGGCTGTTAAACCAAATACACCAATCGATGATTATGCAGAATATTCTAATTTAGTAGACATGTTTTTAATAATGACGGTTGAACCTGGATTCGGTGGCCAGAAGTTCATGGCTGACATGATGGATAAAGTTCGTAAAACTCGCCAGATAATAGGAGACCAACCAATCTGGCTTCAAGTTGATGGTGGAATTTCCTTGGAGACTATTGAAATAGCCGTGCATGCCGGGGCAGATACCTTCGTTGCGGGTAGCGCAGTCTTTAAAGCCGATGACCCAGCGGCCATGTTGGTTTCGTTACGCAAACTAGCAAGCAGTGTGGCAAACTAAGCCCACGTTGTTCCGGGGGTCGGTGTAAATCCGAACCGGCGGTAAAGTCCGCGACCCGATCACATCCAGTGATCGGTTGATTTGGTGAAACTCCAAAACCGACAGTTAAAGTCTGGATAAAGGAGCAAGGGTCGCTGTTGCATGTTCGCTGCAGTGATTCCTCGTTGCTTCCTGGAGCTTTTCTACTAGGAAGGATCAACAGTGTCACTTATTAAATGGTTTTTCGAAAGCACTATTCATTTTGGAAGTAAATCAATTGCCTTGCGTGAGATTGTTGGCGGAGTTTTAGGTTTAACCAGCGCCGTCTTGGGAATGAAACGCAAAGTTGCAGCATGGCCAGTTGGAATTCTTGGAGATGCACTACTTTTCACAGTCTTTCTGGGAGCAGTTTTTGCATATGCCGATCAGCCTTCAGCCAATTTCTATGGCCAAGCCAGTCGAAATCTCTTACTGATTATCGTGAGCGTTTATGGATGGATTCGTTGGGCTCAACACCGTCGAGCCAATGGCAGCGAACAACCTGCAGTTAATCCACGATGGACCACCACGAAAGAGAAACAGATTCTTGTACCAGTAATTATTATCTTCTTTTTTCTCTCAATGCAGATCTTTAAGGCTTTAGGGGAGAGCGGAACCTGGTTGCTCGTCGATACGTGGATTTTCACTGGCACGGCTCTGGCCACATATGGCATGAGTCGCGGTTACGTGGAGTTTTGGTTAGTTTGGGTAGCTGTCGACTTCGTCGGCGTACCATTTGCCTTCAAAAATGGTTATTACCCAACAGGCACGCTTTATGCGATTTATCTACCATTTGTAGTGTGGGGATTCATCTCATGGCTGCGTATCTCTCGAAGTGAAAAATTAGCGGCATCACTTTAGTTACCTCTAGTAAACTCATGGCATGAAATCCTTTGAATCCCTCTGGGCCGAACTAAGCGAAAAAGCCCAACTACGCCCGGAGGGATCTGGGACGGTCGCAGCCATAGATGCCGGTGTTCACTCCATTGGTAAAAAGATTTTGGAGGAAGCTGGTGAAGTTTGGCTAGCCGCAGAGCATGAGAGCGATGAGGCCCTTGCGGAGGAAATTTCTCAGTTGATTTACCACGTTCAAACATTGATGTTGGCACGTGGATTAACTCTTGATGATGTCTACACCTACCTTTAAGTGAATCGAGCTAACTGATGTTGCGTATTGCCGTTCCCAATAAAGGTTCATTAGCAGAAGAGTCAATCTCGGTTTTGAAAGAGGCTGGCTACCGTCAACGTACGGATAGTCGCGATTTAGTTTTAGTAGATAACGACAACAGTGTTGAGTTTTACTATTTACGTCCGCGAGATATCGCGATCTATGTTGGTTCTGGTGAACTTGAGGCTGGTATAACGGGTCGTGATTTACTCATCGATTCAGCTGCAGATGCCGTAGAACTCTTGTCGCTTAACTTTGGTGGATCTACATTTAGATTTGCGGCCCCAGTCGATGGTGATTGGAAAACTTCAGATATTGCCGGAAAACGTGTGGCAACCGCTTACCCCGGTCTTGTTACACATCATCTAAAGGCTTTAGGTATAACTGCAGATGTGGTTCGCTTAGATGGAGCCGTTGAAAGCAGCGTTCGGTTAGGTGTTGCAGATTTGATTGCCGATGTAGTGAGTACTGGCAATACATTGCGCCAGGCGGGATTGAAGATTTTTGGCGATCCAATTTTAACAAGTGAGGCAGTTGTAATCGCCAGAAAGGGAGTAGCAATTGCTTCTGAGCTAGAGATTTTGATTCGTCGATTGCAGGGTGTTGTTACCGCGCGCAGATATGTTCTTCTTGACTATGACATTCCTAAAGTAAGCGTTGAGATTGCCTGCGCAATTACGCCTGGTCTTGAATCTCCTACTATTTCACCTTTGCAAAAAGATGATTGGGTAGCGGTGCGAGCGATGGTGCCAAGAAAAGATACCAATCGCGTCATGGATGAACTATGGGCAGTTGGCGCACGTGGAATCCTGGTTACAGATATTCACGCTTGCCGACTTTAATTCGAGCTTTCCTCAATATCTTCGTGAGGTATACCTAGCAAATATAGGACAGAGTCTAAGTAAGGTTCAGAGAGTGAGCTATCGGCAGCTGCTTTGACGGCAGGTTTGGCATTAAATGCAATCCCTAATCCAGCTGCAGCAATCATGTCTAAATCATTTGCCCCGTCGCCAATGGCAATTGTCTGTTCCATTGAAATAGATTCAGCTGCAGCAAATTCGCGAAGGGCTTGAGCCTTAGCGGCCCTATCAATGATTGGTCCTATGACTTCACCAGTGAGCACGCCAGATTCGATTCCGAGAGAGTTGGCTTTGAAATATTTAATGCCGAGATCTTTCAAGAGCGGTGAAATGACTTCGCTAAAGCCACCAGAAACAATAGCTACCGTGTGGCCAAGTTTTTGCAGGGTAGAGACAAGTGTTCGTGCTCCTGAAGTCAAAACAATCTCTGACTGAACTTCCACTAACGCAGATTCAGGTAAACCTTTTAGAAGTGCTACACGTTCTCTTAGGGAATCAGCAAAATCTATTTCGCCTCGCATCGCTTTTTCGGTAATAGCGATCACTTTCTCTGCCACACCCGCTTTAGCTGCAAGTAGCTCAATTACTTCCTGTTGTATGAGAGTTGAATCTACGTCTAGTTGAATCAATTTACGGGCATGGCGTTGCAATCCGCCGGCTTGAACAGCAATATCCACATTATTCTTGGCAGCTATGGGAGAGAGAACGGCACCTAGCGAAGGTTGATTTGAACCTGATACAACAAACTCAATCGCCGTTATTGGGGAAGAGGCTAATCTGGTAATCCGTTCGATGTTAGCGCCAGTTAGTGAAATGCCATTGGCCAACTCTGTAATTGCCCTTGGATTGATCTTTTTCGACAGAATAACAATATGGACTAGCCCTTTTTTGCTCGTAATACTTGAACTCGCAGCAAAGGAGAAGAGCGTTGCGATATCTACATCCAGAGCTAGCGCGCACTCTTCCAAATCTTTAGAGATTGCTTCTTGGTGAGCTGCATTGAGAGAGACAAGTACGGTTAATATGAGTCGATCTTTGATTACAACCTGTTCAATATCAACGATTGTGATTGCAAATGGCGATAAAACCTCAAAGAGGGCTTGTGTTATGCCTGGCTTATCTACGCCGCTGAGAAGGATTAATCCTGTAAATTGCTCGCTATCTGCTTGATTACCCATAATGAAGCGTAGATTATCTTAAAATCACAGGGGCCAGAGGCCATTAATCAGCGATTAGTTGAGCTTTAACCACTATCTTTTTGCTCTATGACAACATCACCAGTACTCCAGCTCTCCGATGTTTCGGTTCGGCGCGGTGACAAAATCATTCTCGGACCATTGAATTTCCAGATTGCTCCGGGGGAGCGTTGGGTTATTTTGGGCCCTAATGGAGCAGGCAAAACAACACTGCTGCAGATTTTATCTACAAAGATATTTCCGACCCATGGAGATGTATGGGT